>JBCAXC010000112.1:0-7109 GCA_038534255.1 Pseudomonadota bacterium | reverse complement strand
CCCGCCACCTGTTTCAAGGTGCGGGTCTACGCTCATATAGGTCCGACGGTTTGGGGCACAATCAGCAGCGCGAGCGGTGCGGCCAGCGGGCCTGTCCCTCGATGACCACCGGTCTGGCGGACCATCGACCATGGGCGCGGTGTTTGCGCAGGCGATAGCGGACCGGGCGCGTAAGCACCCGTTTGCGGACCCAACGATACCGCGGCTCATGCCGATCGCGGCGACGCAACGTGCCCACGCGAATTTTTACCCGCTTCCAGTGATAGCGGCCCGGCTTGACGTCGAGGCTGTAGTAGCGCGGTCGGCGGTGCCGGTATGCGCTAGCGTAGACGCCGCAGTGGTTGTGATGCTCGTGATAACGCGCATAGCCTGCGCCGCGATCCCCGCGCTCTCCCGAGGCTTGTGCGCCGTGCGGTGCGAGGAAGAGGATCGCGATCGGAATGGACATGAACGCTACGAGGACGCGAAACCTGATGGCAGTGGTCGACATGGAAACAGACCTTTCAGGGGCGACGGAGCAAAAGAATCACTTGCCGAAGCGTGCCTGCCGGACGTTGTTCATATCTTAACAGGGACTGAAAAAGTCCTAACGCGTTGATCCTGCCAGCTTTACCGCCCAGTGGTGACGCTCAATCGGGGGTGCCGCGAAAGGCGGAGAAATACTCTGTGTTGGGTACCATCTCCGTGGCGGACGCCAGTCTGTTGGTCATGTTGTAGAAGCCGGCGACGGCGGCGATGTCCCAGATGTCGCGATCGCTGAAGCCCACGTCTCGCAGCACCTGACGGTCTTCATCGGTGATCTTGCCGGGGTGCTCGGTGAGCTTTTCGGCGAAGGCGAGCAGTGCCTGCTGACGCGCCGGAAGATCTGCGGCACGCCAGTTGTGGCTGATCTTGTCGCCCATTGCAGGATCGCCAGACCGATAGCGGACGGCGGCGCCATGGGCCGTCAGGCAATAGTGGCAATGGTTCAACGCACTGACCGCCACGGCGATCATCTCACGTTCGAGGCGCGAGAGGCCGCTGTCGCCCAGCATCAGATCGTCCGCCATCGCGATGAATGCGGCGAGCTTGGTCGCGTCAAACGCATAGGCCTGGAGCACGTTTGGAACATAGCCGAGCTTCTCCTCGCAGGTGGCGAAGTAGTCCTCCAGTTTGCCATCACGCGGGGCGTCAGGTCCGAGATCAAGTGCGGTGACGGCGCTGGCGGACGATGGACTTGCGGGATCGGTCATGGAGATCGGCTTTCGGATCGGTATGGTGCTGGGTATGGAAGAGCAGGTTGCGCCGTCGGCGCCGCGACATAGTTCCGGTATAGCACGTGCAGGGTGACGCGTTGGTTGCGGGGTGACGGACATGGAGCGCAGCGCTGTGGCGGAGTCTGTGACAGGACCGCCAACACAAACCGAGACGACCGAGGTCGTGCCGGCGAGCAAACCGGCGCTCGTCGGCTGGGTGCTTTATGACTGGGCGGCGCAGCCGGTGTTTCTACTGGTCCTGACGTTTTTCTTCGCGCCGTATTTCACCAGCCAATTCGCCCCCGACCCGATCACGGGTGGTGCGCTTTGGGGCTACGCCATCGCGGCATCAGGATTGGTCGTGGCGCTGACAAGCCCGATGCTCGGCGCGATCGCGGATCGCACCGGTCGGCGTAAACTCTGGCTGACCGGGTTTTCAGCGGCGTTGATTGTCGGCAGCGCAACGCTCTGGCTGGCGACGCCCGGTGCGCAGCATCTCTTGCCAGTGATCCTCCTTGCCGTTGTCCTGACGTTCGTGGGTGCCGAGTTCACCGGTGTCTTCACAAATGCGATGCTCCCCACGCTGGTACCTACGCGGATGGTCGGGCGGCTTTCTGGGATCGGATGGTCGACCGGTTACGCCGGGGCGCTCGTCGCGCTCGCAGTCTTTTTGCTCCTGCTATTTCCGGTGACGCCCGGCGGGCAGACAACGTTGCTTGGGATCACCTCGATCATGGGCTTCACACAGGGAACGTTCGAGGCCGAACGGTTCACCGGGCCTTTTTCAGCGCTCTGGTACATCGTCTTTATCATCCCGCTCTTTCTGTTTACGCCTGACACGCCGGCTCGCCACGCGGGGCGTATCGGCCGTGCCGTGCGGGACGGTCTTGCCGAATTGTGGGGGACGGTCCGCGATGTCCGCGGCAATACCGAGATGTTTCGGTTTCTGCTTGCGCGGATGATTTATGTCGACGGGCTGAATGCGATCTTCGCCTTCGGCGGCATCTATGCGACGGCGAGCTTCGGGTGGAGCGGATTGCCACTCGCACTGTTTGCCTGCGTGCTATCGTTCACCGGCTTTTTCGGCGCCGTGGTCGGAGGGTTTGCAGACGATCGCTTTGGACCGCGCCGCATCATTCTCGTCTGCCTGGTGGGCCTTCTCGCGACAGCCGCCTTCGCGCTCTCCGTCGATGGGAATTCAGTCGGCTTCGGGTTGTTTCCCGCTATCCCGGCAAATGCGGATGCACCGTTTCAGAGCGGATCAGAAATCGCGTTCATCGTCGCGGCGGCCGGGATCGGGCTGTTTGTCGGGCCATTGCAGGCGGCGAGCCGTAGCTACATGGCGCACCTCACACCGCCCGCGAAGGCGCAGGAATACTTTGGGCTCTTCGCGTTTGCGGGAAAGGCTACCTCGTTTGCCGCGCCGTTCCTGATCGCGACCGTCACAACGCTCACAGGCAGCCAACGGATTGGCATGTCGATGATTGCGCTGTTCCTCGTGACCGGTTTTCTGCTGATGCTGACGGTGCGTCCGGTGCACCAGTTTCGGTGAAACAGTGGGCCTGACGCATCAATGACGGAAGTGGCGGACACCGGTGAAGACCATCGCGATATCATGCTCATCCGCCGCCGCGATCACTTCGTCGTCTCGCACGGAGCCACCCGGCTGGATCACCGCTTTCGCCCCCGCCTCGACGGCATTCAGCAGACCGTCCGCAAAAGGGAAAAATGCGTCGGACGCCACAACGGCACCTTTTGCCAGCGAACCTTCCAGGCCCGCTGCTGTTGCTGCCTCTTTCGCCTTCCATGCGGCAATGCGACTTGAATCGACGCGGCTCATTTGCCCTGCGCCGATGCCGACTGTCGCGCCGTCTTTCGCATAAACGATAGCGTTCGACTTCACGTGCTTGGCGACGCGGAAGGCGAACTTAAGGTCGGCAAGTTCGGCGTCGCTCGGGGCCCGCTTCGTGACGACGTTCAGCTTGAGTTCGTCAGCTGTCGCCGCATCCCGCGTTTGGGCGAGGAAGCCGCCGGCCACGGGTTTAAGTTGCGTGCCCGGCGCATTTGCGCTCGCAAGCCCGTCCGTCTCCAGGAGGCGGAGATTTTTTTTCGCGGCAAAGACAGCGGCGGCGGCCTCGTCGATGCCCGGCGCGATCACGACCTCGGTGAACACCTCGACAATGGCCTGCGCGGTCTCGGCGTCGAGAGGACGGTTGACCGCGACGATGCCGCCGAATGCGCTCACCGGATCACACCTGAGTGCGAGGCTATAGGCGTCCAGAAGCGTATCCGCCGCTGCGACACCGCATGGGTTGGCATGCTTGATGATGGCGACGGCGGGCCGGTCGACGAACTCGCTGACCAGCTCAAACGCGGCATCCGTGTCGTTCAGATTGTTGTAGCTGAGCGCCTTGCCCTGTAGCTGACGCGCAGTCGCGACGCCGGGACGGGCGTCTCCGGTCAGATAGAGTGCTGCACTCTGGTGTGGATTTTCTCCATAGCGGAGTTCGGCCGCGCGACGTCCGCCGATGGAGAGAAATTCGGGGAGCGATGTTTCGAGCGTGCGGGCGAACCAGCCTGAGACGGCCGCGTCATAGGCTGCCGTCCGGGCGTAGGCTTTGGCTGCGAGTTGCTGGCGGGTCGCGAGGCGCGTTCCGCCGCATTCGACGATCTCGTCGCGTACGGCGCTGTAGTCGTCCGGCTCGACGATGACGGTCACGGCCGCATGGTTCTTGGCGGCCGCGCGGATCATTGCCGGGCCGCCAATGTCAATGTTCTCGATGGCGGTGTCATAGTCCGCGCCCTGCGCGACCGTCTCTTCGAATGGATAAAGATTGACGACCAGCAGATCGATCAACCCGATTTCGTGTTCTTTCGCAGAGCCCTCGTGTTCCGCGTTTCCGCGCATCGCGAGCAGGCCGCCGTGGACGACCGGATGCAGTGTTTTCACGCGGCCATCCATCATTTCCGGAAAACCGGTAAGATCGGCGACGTCGCGCACGTCGAGGCCGCTCTCGCGGAGCAACCTGGCTGTGCCACCGGTCGAGACCAGCTCGACGCCTGCCTCGACGAGGCTTCTGGCGAACGGGACGACACCCTCCTTGTCCGAGACGGAAAGGAGTGCGCGTTTGACGGGTTGAAGGTCGGTCATGGGTGACGTGTTATCAGATCGGTCAGGCGTGCGCGTAGCGCTACGGGGAGGGGCTCTCCGGTATCACGCTGCCGCGCGTACGGGAACGATCGCGCGTGGGCGCGGCACCCGGCAGTCGGCGAAGTGTTAAAATTGGAGCGGGCGATGAGATTCGAACTCACGACCCTCACCTTGGCAAGGTGATGCTCTACCCCTGAGCTACGCCCGCGTCCGTTGGGTTCGCGGTGTATGACGCACTCTCGACAGGTTTGCAACAACGTTGCCCAGCCGGTACGACGCGCGATATCCCGCCCGCCCCGTGCGGCGCTTCCTGCCTTCGAGGACGTGACCATGGCCGCCACGCGCGACGATCTCTATACCCGTTTCGACGCACTCGATATCGCGACGCAGACCGTAGAGCACCCGGCCGTGTTTACCGTCGAAGAGAGCACAGCGATCCACAAGCACGAGATGCTGCCGGGCGGCCACACGAAAAACCTGTTCCTCAAGGACAAGAAGGGGAACATCTTCCTTGTCGTTGCGCTGAACGATGCGGAGCTCGACCTCAAGGGACTGCATCGCCTGATCGGTGCCTCTGGCCGGGTGAGCTTTGGCAAGCCGGACCTGCTGGACGCCCTGCTCGGCGTGAAACCCGGGTCGGTGACGCCATTTGCGCTTATCAATGATACGGACGCGCAAGTCACCGTGGTGCTTGAAGCGCGCATGATGGCGCACGATCTGTTGAATTATCACCCGTTGGAAAATACGGCGACGGTGAACATCGGGCGGGATGATCTGCTGCGCTTCATCCGCTCCTGCGGACACGAGCCACGGATTTTGGAACTCGACGGCGTGACCGGTTAGACATCGGCAGCACAAGACTTTTATCACACGGACACATTGGCGGACGAGCATGGCGAGCATTGAACTTCCACCCGGCGCGGCTGGCCGTGACACCCCGGCAGCCCCGGGAACGGCCGCGGGCGATGACCTGATCAGAGACACGACGACGGCGACCTTCATGGCGGACGTGGTCGAGGCCTCGCAGACGGCCCTGGTGCTTGTGGATTTCTGGGCACCGTGGTGCGGGCCCTGCCGTCAGCTGACACCGACGCTAGAGAAAGTGGTCAAGGCAGCTGGCGGCGCCGTACGGTTGGTAAAGATGGATATCGACACCAACCCGGAGATCCCCGGTCAGATGGGCGTGCAATCAATCCCGGCGGTGTTCGGCTTCATGGGTGGGCGCCCGGTCGACGGATTTTCCGGCGCGCTGCCGGAGAGTGAGATTCGCGCATTCATCGAACGGATCGTGCCGAACGCTTTTGATGGCGGGACCGGTGGCATAGAGACTGCGCGGGATGCACTTGCCAGCGGTGACCTACAGCAGGCTGCTGATCTGTTCGCGGCGTTGCTTGCCGAAGACAAGACCGATGCCGACGCGATGGCAGGACTCGCCGAGGTTTGCATTGCATCGGGTGATCTCGCGCAGGCCGAGGCGATCCTCGATGGTGTGCCCGTCGACAAGCAGCAATCTGGCGCCGTGGCGGCGGCGCGTGCCCAGCTTGACCTTGCCCGGCAATCCGAGGCAGCGGGGGACACGGCGGATCTGCACGCAGCCGTCGAACAGGATCCGGCCAATCACCAGGCGCGGCTCGATCTTGCGATTGCGCTTGGTACCGGCGGGGATCGCGAGGCGGCGATCGAACATCTTCTGGAACTTTATCGTCGCGACAAGGAATGGAACGAGCAGGCCGCGCATTGTCAGATCATGACATTCTTTGAAGCGTGGGGCCCAACGGACCCGACCGTTATGGCCGGTCGGCGGCGCCTCTCACTGCTGATGTTCTCGTGAGCGGGATGCATCTTTCCTCACCGGCCCGACCGGGGCCATCGTCGGGGCCGGGCGCTCAAGCTGCACTCAAGGGAGAATGGTGTTCATGAAACCCATCACCGACGTCTCTCGATTACCGACCACGGTACCGGTGTTTCCGCTGACCGGCGCCATCATGCTGCCGCGCGTCAATCTTCCACTCAATCTGTTCGAACCACGCTATCTCGCGATGTTCGACCACTCGCTGGCGCACGATCGTTTCATCGCGATGGTTCAGCCGGGCGCACCAGAAGCAGGCGTGGATTCGCCTGAAGGACACGTCGCAGTGCGCACTGTTGGCGGGCTGGGGCGGATCACGGCGTTTCAGGAGACTGATGACGGGCGGTATATTCTGGCGCTGACCGGTGTGTGCCGTTGCGCCATCGGGGCCGAGATCGAAACCGACACGCCCTTCCGCCAGTTCAACGTATCCTACGGAAATTTCGAGAAAGATCTCGTCGAGGACGCAGGTGGCGCGGAGGTTGACCGCGAGCATCTTCTCTCTGTTCTCAAAGCGTATCTTGAGGCGAACGATCTGCGGGCTGACTGGGATGCAATCCGGACCTCGCGAAATGATTTCCTTGTGAACTCGCTTGCGATGATGAGTCCGTATGAGGCAGAGGAAAAACAGGCGCTACTGGAAGCGCCCGATCTCAAGACGCGCGCCGAAGTGCTGGTGGCGCTCGCCGAGATGGAACTCGCTGCGGGCAGTGACGGCTCGGGGTCGACGTTGCAATGACGCGCGAGAGTGATGCGCAGGGCGATGTCGCGCCCGAACTGTTGGAACTGCTCGTCTGTCCGCTGAGCAAAGAGCCGCTGCATTATGAACGCGAGCTGCGCCTTGCGGCTGATCAGCTCGCCGCGCTCGCGGTCA
>JBCAXC010000111.1:0-7117 GCA_038534255.1 Pseudomonadota bacterium | reverse complement strand
CTCTTTGGTCGCGCTGGACGACCGTCCGGGCGTCGAGATGGGCTATGCCGAGCGCGTGATCTGGAAGCGGACGCTGGCCGAAGCCGGCATTGCACCGACGTTTGACACGCGCTTGATGGCCGTCGAGCGGGACGGGAATGCGTGTGTCGGTGTTTTTCAGAACGACCTGACGGGGCGCGAGCTGCGTTTGCGCGCACCGCAGATCATCGTCGAGCACGGGACGACCCCGGCGGACGAAGTTTTCCATCACCTGAAGGCCGACGCACACAACGCGGGACGCGTTGATGAGGCGGCATTCCTCGCGGGCACACCGCAATCGGCGGCATCAGCACGTGACAGAGATGAGGGATTTGCGCTCTACCGCATCGGAGACGCGATGAGCAGCCGCAACGTCGCGGCTGCCATGTTCGACGCTTTGAGGCTCTGCAGCGTGATGTGACGGTTCTCGTCTCGCCGGTCAGTTTGTCGTAGTCGTCGGGGCCGGCTTCTGCTTCGGCGCATCCGGATCAGGCGTCCCGCCGTCAAACAGCACGTCCACTTCCATGCCCGGCAGCAGCGGTGTTTCTCCATCGATGTCGAGCATCACTTCAAGCACATTCGCATTGCTCGCACCGCGGGGGTTGGAATTCCCGATCCGCCCGGGCCGCAGCGCCGATGAAATCTCGCTGACGGTCGCGTTGAAATCACTGCCGTCAAAAGCGACGGACCGGATCACGGCTTGCTGACCGCCCTTGACGTCAGCAACCGAGCGCTCATCGACCTCAGCGCGCACGCGCAGTTTGGTCATGTCACCGATCACGACGAGTGGTCGGGGCGTCTGCGGCGAGACAACTTCGCCGCGCTTCGCATTGATCCGCAGGATCGTCCCGTCCGTTTCCGCGCGGATTCGGGTTTTCTCGAACGCCTGCAGAGCGAGCGTATGGTTGGCCCGAGCAAGCTCGAGTGCCGATTCACTCCGCGAAAACAGGGGCGTCGCCTCCAGCGCGTTGATGTCGTCCAATTCCTGCTGCGCGGTGGCCCGCTCGGCCCGCGCATCGTCGATACCTTTCAACGCAGTATCGATCGCCTCAGCTGTCGGTTTGTCTCCGCTCTCCGTGTCGTAGACCCGATCCAGCGCGCGACGGGCCTTGAAGAGCGCGGCCTCGGCGTCAGCGAGTTTGTCTGCGGCACGACGGCGGCTCCGTCCGCGGCGCGTCGCGGCGACATTGTCGCGGTCCCGCTCACGGATCTCGACATCCGCCTGCGTGCTCTGGATGCGCGCAAGAGCGTCACTGTCGTCCAGCCGCACCAGCACCTGCCCAGCTTTGACCACTTCTCCGAGCGTCACCGGAATCTGTGTCACCCGACCAACGATCTCGACACCAAGCCCGATCTCGCCGTCCAGCGGCTCGACCAATCCGGGCGCGGCAATCGACCAATTGCGCGTGTCCTTCGAAGCAGCCGTCTGCGCGATCGCATTCGATGACCCGATGGACTGCGACGCAGGCGGCGTCGCAATGGCGATCGCTGTGATCGCGGCAGCGGTCGCGACGACCAGATAGGCGTTCTGTCGGAGGCTAAGCATTGGGGGCTACCTTTTCGCCTTGTTGGCGCGGCGCTTTCCAGACGAGCCGGAGCGCCGGTTTTTGGGGGAAGGAGACTGAGGGCCAGACGACGACGTCTTTTTTGAGTGCGCCGTCGGGAGCGGCGTAACGTTCGAAAGATCAGCAGCCGTGTCATCCTCGGTATGGGCCGGTCGGCGTGAGCCGGTGATCATCCCGTCCTCGATCTCGACGATACGGTCGGCGTAAACCTCAGTCCGGTGGTCGTGCGTGACGGCGAGGACGGCGCGACCACGATCGCGCGCCACGTCCGAAAGCAGCTGCATGACGGCGCGACCATTCTCGGCATCGAGCGCCGAGGTCGGCTCATCGGCCAGAATGATCGACGGCTCACCGACAAGTGCCCGCGCAATCGCCACGCGCTGTTTTTCACCACCACTCATGGTCCGCGGATACGCATTCATCCGGTGTGACAGACCGACGGCGTCGAGCGCTTCTTGCGACCGCGTCAGCGCTTCAGCCCGGCCCACGCCGCGGACATCAAGACAAAGCGCGGTGTTCTCTACGGCACTGAGCGTCGGAAACAGGTTGTACGACTGAAACACATAGCCAATGTGGTCGCGCCGCACGCGCGCGAGCTGCTCCGACGATTTACCATTGAGCGTCTCGCCGTCCAGCTCGAGCGTGCCTTCATCTGCACTCAGCAGGCAGCCGAGGATCGACAGCAGTGTCGTCTTGCCGCTGCCTGACGGCCCCATCAGCAGCGTCAGCTCACGATCATGCACCGTGAGGCTCACGCCCTTGAGCGCTTCCACCTGCCCGGCACCTTCGCCAAGCGTCTTGCGGATGCCACGCGCAGTGAGAACAGAGGGGCGGGTCATCGGTTGAACACCATCGCCGGATCAATCCGGGTTACTTTCACAATCGCCGAGATGGCAGAGACAACGCACATCACAACGGTGATGCCGAAGATCAGGGCGGCCATGTTCGCCGAAATCAGCACTTGCAGCGACGTGTCCGCGAGCAGCGCCGCTACGGCATAGGCCATCCCGATGGCAATCGCGAAACCGATCCCGGCGCTCAGCACGGCCTGCCAAAGGATCACCTTGTGAATGTAGCCGGACGACGATCCCAACGCACGCAATGTCGCAAATTCGTTAATATGGTCATTGGCGCTCGCATAGAGCGTCTGCGCCACGATCACCATGCCGACGATGAGTCCGAGCACGGCACCCATGATCAGGGCTGCCCCGGCGCCGGTGCCGAACATCCAGTGATTGACGCTGCGATTGCGAAATTGCGCATCGGTGAGCACATCGGCATTCGGCAACTGCGCTGAGAGCGCAGACTGCACCGTCTTCACATCCGCGCCCGGCTTCAGATGAACTTGCACAAACGTCGCGCGGTCGCCTGGTATCCCCATCAGCGCGCGCATTGTGTCGTTCGAGGTGAAGACGATCGGGAGCGTGGTGAAAGAGCGGATGCCCTCGGTCAGCCCGACGACCCTAACGCTCTGGTCACGGATTTCTGCCGTCGCACCGACGGAGTTGACCCCGAGCTTCTCGGCATAGGCGCGGTCCACGATCACCGAATCCGGCAGTTTGAGATCCGAAACGTCTCCAGCGACCATATTCCAGGGCGTCACGACATCGCGATCGGTGTGAATGCCGACGAGCAGGGTCGTCGTGATCCCGCCGTTCGGTCGCTTCCAGCGCCCGAACATCGCAAGTAGCGTCTCGACCCGATCGACACCGTCAACCGCGAGCGCCGCATATTCTTCCCGCCCGTCAAGCAGCGCTGCGTCGTCAAACGCAGGCGCCTCCTTGGCCGTGACCCACAGGTCAGCGCTGGTATGGTCGAGTACGGCGAGGATCTTGGCCTCGGTGCCTTTGTAGAGGCCGAACTGGATGGAAACGAGCACGATCGAGAACACGACGCCGACCAGTGTCACGAGGAACCGGACCCGGTCATGGATCAGGTTCCGCAATGCAAGCGTGAACACCATGGACGTCGTGCCTTCTTGTTCGTCGACCCACCGGGCAACATCGCGTGTGCCGCGCTGCGCGTGGCGGCAATGCTCTATGCAGCCGCTGCTGAGGTGCGCGCGCCACTCTCGCGGCACATTGCAGACGCCGCACATCTACGGATGTGTGACTGTAGCATGCCGATGCAACGAGAAGTGTCGTCGCACGTTCCCGCCGTACTCGACACTTCTACCGCGTGAAAGTTGATGACCCGGTTAACGATCGTGCCGCTGACCGCCTCCGCGCCCGCCACCAAGTCTTGTTCTGCCACAAATGCGGCGTAAATCATGAAGCAGGTCGCAACAGCGCACTTTTTCTCCTGTGTCGGGTCTCTGCAAAGTCAGGCCAGGCACGCAGTGACCATCCAGCCCCAAACAGATTTCCCGAGGTCGATAATGTTCGTTCGTACCATCGCAAGGTCCGCCCCCCTCCGCCAGACAGGAACACGGCATCGTGACGTCGTCATACGTGCGCTCGTGGCGGCAGGTCTGGCATGGACTGCCGTTTTGTCTTCCGCACCTGCACGGGCAGACCTCCCCGTTGGCATCTGGCTGGACCACACCAAACGCGGCGCGATCGAACTCTATCCCTGCGCGGAGAACATCTGCGGGCGCGTTGTCTGGATGAAAAATCCCTTGAAAGCCTCAGGCGAGCCGTTCCGCGACCGCCGCAATCCGGATGCGAGCAAGCAGAACCGGACGATCTGCGGCATGAATCTGATTGGCGGCCTGCAGCCTGATGGCCGGGGAAACCTCCTTGAAGGCTGGATTTATGATCCCGAGCGCGGTCAGGAATTTTCCGCGCAAATCATGCGTGAGAGCGATAACACGCTGGTTGTCACCGGGTACCTCATGATGCCGACTTTCGGAAAGTCGTTCCGATGGACCAAAGCACCGGCAGACATTGAACGGTGCAAACCGATCGTCGACGCCGCGCAAGGGTGAACGGCAACACCGCGCAGTAGCCGAGAGGAACAAAAAAACGCGGGTGATCGACCCGCGTTTTTCTATCCGCAATTTGGAACCGGATTCGGCTTGGGATCAGGCGGCCGGAGACGGCGACATGCCTGGCGGCGTTGCGTTCAGAAGCTCGGACCCCTTGGCCCGCGCAGCCTGCGCAATCCGCTCGCGAATAGGCATCGCCACAGGCGCCTCAGGCGCGACCCCGGCAAGCAGTCGCTCGACGAACGCCGCAGAGCGATCGACGACAAGGTCCTTCTGCCGGTCGATCGTGATGATGTGATAGCTGTCATCCAGCACAACGGTCTCGACCGCGCCGCCAAGCGAACGCTGCAACACACCCGCATTGGAGGCAAAGCTGCTCCGATCATCCTCGCGGGACTGGATCAGCAGCGCCGGTTGAGTGATCGACGCCAGCTGACGGCGTACCTGATTGACCAGCCAGCGCAGCTCCAGAACAGCCCCGCCTGGGGTTGAAAGCACGCCAGCCTGGGCACTGTCGCCGCTGTTCAAGGCTTCGACAACGAACTCGCGAAAGCGCTTGTCCTTGATGCCGTATGGATGGCGCTCTTCGAACGGGAAGAGGTTGGCGCACCACTTCTGGTGGATCAGATTGAATAACTTTGTGCGCCGCGGGATCGACCAGCCATCGAGCTTCAGCGTGGGAGCATAAAGCAGCAGGCCCGAAATCTCATCCTTCCGTTCCGCCGCAAGACGGAGGGAAAGCACGGCGCCTGCAGAGAGCCCGCCTGCGATGACGGTGTCGCAGTGCTCGCGCATCCAGTCATGCGCGCGCTCGACGCTCGCATACCAGTCCTGCCACGTCACATCGCGCAGCGCATCCACAGGTCCGCAGTGACCGTCGAGCATGGGGCAATAAACCGTATACCCCTGCCGCGCGAGGCCGCGAGCCACATACCGCATCTCGATCGGTGTCCCGCCGAGACCGTGCATCAGCAGCACGCCGGTACGGCCTCCAGGATAAAAAACGCTTCGGTCTGTCTGGGTCATCGTACGAAAAACCTGTGGTGTCTTTAACGAGGACGCCGCGGTTCAGCGGCGCTGTTGCCATCAGCACAAACCATGCAAGTTGCAGGGCGATGCTTTTTCTCTCCGCCCGCAATCTCATCGCTAGCGGGTGGTTCAAAGTGTGCGTGTGGCTGATTGAGTGGACGTGCGAGGCGGAAGTGGTGCGCCTGAGGCCGTGAGCCAATGCGCTGCGACAATGCTGCAAACCAACACAGCGGGCCGAAATTCAGGTAAATCCGTCTCGCGAAAGAGATGGAAAAACGGCGTCACGGTTTTCAGGTTGTGCAGAGCTGTGCCGGAACGGTGCAACAGATGTCAGTACGCACGATGATGAGATACTCCGAGGGGGCGAAAAGAAGGCGATGAGGTCAGCGTGGGGCCGTTCCCCCAACATTATTCGCAGGACGTGACCGATCGCGTCACTGAACCAACGAGGCCGGGCAACAGAACGTTCCCGCGTGGGCCGAATTTCCATCCCTCCTGCACTTACTCTCCGCAATGTGCAAATACAATTCGTGCAACGCGCTGTAACATTTCGTGATTAAAGCTCCGCGCCGCCACCGTCAGGAAGCCAGGTTTGTGTCCCCGCTGGGGCGGTAGCGCACGGTCTTCAGCAACACCTCTGCACGCCACGCAATGCGGGCATGCCCGGCAGGGGTAGACGAGATTTGGCATTCCAAGAGAGCACAACGTGACGATCTTCGATCGCCGCGCACTTGGCACAGCCCTCAATGGTGGCGCGAGCGCAAGTCAATTTGCGAAAAACACAGTATCGTGCGAACAACACGTGAGTAACGTGTGGGTAATTCGATGCGTAAGTGCTGTTGCCGCAAAGTGAAAACATGTTCAGTGCGCATCTATGCGCTTGTTTTTGCATGCGGTACTGCCTTCCCAAGTCTGACACTCGCTCAATCGACTGTCTCAGATACGCACGAGGCCCGCGTCGAGGAAAGTCACACCGCTTCGCTGGAACGGTCCACCTGTCGCCTGCTGCGGGGTCCTGATGTTCTCGTTGCGCGGGCCATTGACGGAGAGACGCTGCAGCTCGTCGACGGGCGCGAAGTCCGGCTGGTGAATGTCCTCGCACCCAGACTGCCGCTTGCTGCAGACGCAATGCCGCAGTCTGCCGGATCCCGGACGTACCGCCGCCGTCAACGGGTGCCCCGGCTGACCTCCCAGACGCTCGCGCGTGCATTGGACAACGCCAACGCGACGCCCGCCCAGGAGAGCGGATCACCCACCATGCCCGGTTCGGCTGAAGCAAGTCGGCTCTCAGCGCCTTGGCTTGCCGCAGACAATATTGCGAACCGACCGCAGCGTACTGCCCAATCCAAGGACAGATCGGACGCCGAAATCATCTGGCCGCCAGCTGAGGAGGCGCGCGCGCAGCTGGCACAGTTTGTCAGGCACCGCACCGTCACGCTGTGGCGCCCTTATGCGCGCGCTTCGAAGATGTCGCGCGCTCGCAATGCGAAAACCCGCCAGCGTCAGAAACGCTCCGGAAAACGGCGTAACCGGCAGTCCGCCGAGCGCTGGCCGACAGACCGATATGGGCGGCTGCTGG
>JBCAXC010000110.1:0-7159 GCA_038534255.1 Pseudomonadota bacterium | reverse complement strand
CGTGTTCCTGACAACCGTTTGATGCGTTTCGGGTGCCTGTCGATCGAGGCGAAGGTGATCGCGGCCTGGTTTGTGCCGCCACGCGATACGACCGCACTTGCGAATGCGATGGCGGCTGCCACCGCGAATCCAGATCAGACGCGGCACGCTGGCCGCAACGCGTTCGAGATGAGAAAAAGTGCGAAGGTGTCGCACCGTGACTGCCAGCAGCAATATCTTGAGGCGTACGAGGTCGCCTAGCTCTTAAAGGGATTGGCGATGCCGTGTGCTTCGTCCGCAGCGCCGGCGTCCCGCCACAGCGCGTGGACTTGCGTGCGCAGTCTTGGCTGGTGAAAGAGCGAGCGTATAAGATGGCGACTCATCGTAGCGTAACGCTTTTGGCGCCAGTGACTTGCCGCGCACTCAAGTTCGAGAAACGCTTCGAGTTTTGACAACGCTTTCGAAGATCTTTGCTCTAGTGCGGTGCAGTAACGCGCTCTGATGGCTTCAACGCTTGGATACGGAGACAATTCGCTATGACGTATCCGCGGACTTATTGCACTCAAGACTGTCGAACAGACCGCCACTGAACCTCCTTTGATGGCGAGTCGCAGCCCGAACTCGTAGTCCTCATAGCGCCGCAGGGTGGCATCGTATTGGCCGACGGCTTGGAACACGTTTCGGTGTGCCATCAATGTTGAACCCGGGCAGTACCAACACCCCATCGCAAACTGTTCAACGCTGGAAGCTGGGAGTGGGATCAACGCGCGTTGCGCTGTTCGCTTGCGTGAGGTGTAGTGGCCGGAAATGGAAAAGCCGGTGGCGCAGATCGTAAGGCTTTCCGTGTTTTTTGGGAGCGCGGAAATACAAGCCAACTGCTGCTCGAGCTTCATGGGAAGCCAGGTATCATCGGAGTCGAGAAATGCGAGATAGTCTCCTGACGCGGAGGTGATACCTGTATTGCGGGCAGCAGCCGGACCTTTGTTTTCCTGGCGAATGATGCGAACGTTTTTCTCCCTCGCATCAGGAGAGAGTACAAATGGTTGCTCGGACCCGTCATCGACAACAATAATCTCATCGCTCGGCCGCGTTTGCGCCAACACTGACGCGACGGCCTTTTCTGCATTTCCCTGATCATTGTAGACTGGGATGATGGTCGTTACCGTTGTCATGTCTGCACGTATATCAGCATTCCGACGGGCTCTTCATACCGATGCCAACGCTTTTCGGCTCTTTTCGATCCTTGGGTTCCGCTTGGCGGCATCCAAGCCCTGTCGACGAGCTGCGATTTCGTTAGCGCTCAGAAGTGCAACGTTGGCGTAGTGGCGTTTCCAGTCTTTCGCCCCTGACCACCTGAACGGTGGTTGCCATCTCGTGCGGGTTACGATCCGTGTCGGCAAGCACTTGGATTGCAGGCCGGGCGATTTCGTCGTTGTGCCGCCAGATCATCGGGGACGCAAGTGAGCTACTGCCAGATTTGTAGACACCGTGATAAGGTGTCCTTGAACCTGGAGAGTAGCCATGTCGAGCCGGAAGCTCAGCCAAGTGTTCAAGAGAGAAGCGGTAAACCGCGTAACCGAGCGTGCGGTCAGGGAGAGAGAGAAAATATTACTGCTAGCATAGCATGCTCGAAGTTGCCCTGGTAGCACTCGTGCACCACTCAGATTGAGCTGATGAACTGGGGGCCAGAAGGACACATCGTTCGCACCCTAAGTCACGAAATTTCCCAGTACATTGGAGGCCTCTGTGCAAGTAAAAATGTCAAGAATTCGCTGATATGACGATCCCGAATTTTCTACTCAGCGCTCTAGCTTTTATGTTGATTGTGGGGTGCGGTACGCACTTCGAATTGCGCCGAGCGTCTGTCGTTGAACGCATTGGCAGTTCCAATATTCGTCGTTTGGGCATTGGTCTAATTGTGACTGCGGTCATTTGGTCAACCACTATAGCTTTGACCGGAGGTCCAGGAACATTCCACGCGTTGATCTCATTCGCTTTCATCCCACTCGCTTGGATTTTATCAAAGTCACCGGACGCCATGAGAAAGAAACAGCATCTATCCCAAGACGACGTGATAGTTGCTGCACTGTGGCCGATGCTGGCATTTTTAGTGATCGAAATTCTCGATAAATCTAACATCTATGAAATGGGAACGACCTTGCGATTGTTAGTTGTTGTCGTGATTTTTCTTTGTGGACTTGTCGCCAATTGGAATGGCGGCACAACCCGGCACATATCCTACTGGAGTATTACTGCAGTTTTTGTACTTGGAATTGCTCACACGGCAAATGCGGTTGCCTCATAATGTGCGGGGACTTCGCCTCGAGGTCATGAACGGCCAAATGCACCGCAGCATGACTTTGTCAGCTTACTGAGTGATCGCTGGCCTGGCCAGCAAGGTTGACCGCTTCATCCCAGACAGCGGACGTACAATGCTCGGAGAGAAGTCTTCGGCGTCGGGCCAGATGCGGAAGTCATCAGGTCGTGACAACGACATCGGCCTGCGATGCGTAATCGACTTCATCCCTGATCCAGTAAGCGAATGCGTCTTGCAATGGCTGAGGTGCATGCGCAGTCGATTGGTTCGTCACCACGTAGTACATCGCGTCCGGGCGCGGGTCGATGTCAAACACCTGCTCGACCAGACTTGAACCTCCGAGCATATTTGCCAGCAGTCGGGGCACCAACGAACATCCCTGACTTGCTGTTGCAGCCGCGCACACCGTGTTCATCTCTGCCAGTTCACGCGCGTCGAGTTCGTTTGCAGAGACCTCTTGATCGTTGGCGGCGAAGAATTCGGGCCAGAGGTTAAGGAAGCTCTCATGCAGTAATGGTTGCCCGATGAGATCGCATATTGAGGTGATTGGTCCAACCGATCTCAGAAGGCCCGGGGGCGGCCAAGGCGTGTCCGTGTGCGCAGGCTCTCGGTGTTTCTGTGAAACACCTGCCGCTTTGACCGTCTGAGCTTGGTGCGAGGCCCGGCCGGATTTCGCATCGCGAAATCCGATGGCGGAGAGAGAGGGATTCGAACCACGTCGCCTCTGGCGACCGGGGGAAAATCAAGCGTTTGATAGCGCCAAGGCGTTTCCGCGTGCGCAGGCTCTCGGTGTTTCTGTGAAACACCTGCCGCTTTGACCGTCTGAGCTTGGTGTGAGGCCCGGCCGGATTTCGCATAGCGAAATCCGATGGCGGAGAGAGAGGGATTCGAACCCTCGGTACGGTTGCCCGCACAACGGTTTTCGAGACCGTCCTATTCAACCACTCTAGCACCTCTCCGGAAGCGAAGCGTTTAGCGGATGACGCAGCGCCACACAAGCCAGCTGGCACGCCTCAAGCTGTGCTCTCGTTGACCGGCTTTGCCTTGGCCGCACGCTCGGCAAGCGCGCGCTTGCGCAGGTGTCCGTCGAGCAGTTCCACGTTCTTGCGGTTGGCCTGCCAGGCAACGTCGAACAGATCGCCGACAACCGGCACACTGCCCGCGGCGAAGTCGATCCCGGTGTTCACCAGCATGCGCATGATGAGAGACATCGGCGCGCCATGCGTCATCGCCTTTCCGACGAGATAGGTTGAGATCACGCCGCCGACCACATCGCCGAACACGGGCACCAGCCCAATGACCGCGTCGAGCCCGAACCGGATCTCGGTTCCGGGCAGGCGGAACTGGTTGTCGAGCAACCGCGCAAGTTTGCGGATGTCTTCGTGATCGTGGTCGGGCAACGCTTCATCGTTGTCGTCGATAATCGGCGGCTCTGTTTGCATGCTTGGAGTCATACTCCGATCTGCGGTGCGCGCGCCTGTTGCTCAATGCCCGCGACGGAGACAGACTCAACGTCGCCTGGCTGCATCGGAGCGGCATTGGGATACAACTCGTCGAACGGGACCGAGCGCCCGTTCTCAAGCACGACCCGGCAATGGTATCGCTTCAACCCGCGCACCGACTTCGCACCGCACGAGTGCGCGATCAGCCGCGTGCCGTAAGTGATCTTCTCGACGAAGTTGGCCACCCGCACCGCCTTGTCCGCCGGGTCGAGCCCCCGCTGAAACCGGGGATTGTGTGTTGTGATCCCGGTCGGGCAAGTGTTCTTGTTGCACTTCAGCGACTGAATGCACCCAAGCGCAAACATGAACCCGCGCGCCGACACGACAAAGTCAGTCCCCGCCGCGTAGGCCCACGCCACCTCGGCCGGTGTGATCAGCTTACCCGAGGCGACGACCTTGACCCGGTCGCGCAACCCGGCGCGCACAAGACTATCGATGACGAGCGGCAGGCTCTCGCGGATCGGCAGACCGACGTTGTCCATCAACGACATCGGTGCAGCGCCTGTCCCGCCATCACCACTATCAACCGTGATGAAATCCGGGCCATGCGCCGCGCCGCGCTTCGCGACCTCGTTCCAGAGCGTATCGAGCCAGCCGTAGGCGCCGATCACGGCCTTGAAGCCGACCGGCTTGCCCGAAACCTCTTTCAGCATGTCGATGTAGTCGACCAGCTCGACAACGTTGTCGATCTCCGGATGACCGTTGGGCGAGATGGAATCCGCCCCAACAGGTATGCCGCGGACATTGGCGATGTCCGGCGTTACTTTCACACCCGGCAGGATCCCACCTTTGCCCGGCTTGGCGCCCTGGCTCATCTTGAGCTCGATCATGCGAACCTCGGGCCGCATCGCGAGCTCCTTCAACTTGCCCGCGTCGAGACCGCCGTTCTGCGTGCGCACACCATACTTCGCTGTCCCGATCTGAAAGACGACGTCCGCACCGCTTTCGAGATGATACGGCGAGAGCCCGCCCTCGCCGGTGTTGATCCAGCATCCGGCCTTCGCCGCACCGCGCGAAAGCGCCTGCACCGCCGGCTTCGAGATTGCCCCGTAGCTCATACCGGAGATGTTGTAGAGCGAGGCCGTCTCGTACGGCACATCGGCATGCGGGCCAATCACGACGCGGGGTTCCGGCTCCGCTTCATCTTCCTGGATCGGAAACGGGCAGTTGACGAAGATCGTCGTCTCGACCGCGTTCAGATTTTTGGTGGACCCGAAGGCGACCGTGTTGTCCTTGCCCTTGGCGGATTTCGTGACCCAGTCGCGCTCGGCCCGGTTGAACGGCATTTCCTCGCGGTCCATCGCGAAAAAGTATTGTCGGAAAAACTCCCCAAGTGTGGAGAATAATTCGCGAAACCGCCCAATGACAGGGTAGTTGCGGCGCACCGCATCCTGGGTTTGCGAAACATCGATCACGAAGAGAACGACGGTCGCCAGCACCGCAATCCCGATCATGAACAGGAAGAGCGTCGAAAGAAATCCGATGCCCTCCATCGTCACCGTACTGAGCCAGTCCATGCCGCGCCGCACTCCCGATCCGTGAAATGACAACCCTGTCTAGCCCGCGAGCACGCCGCTGTCGTCACCTCGCCACGGCCGGCACCTCAAATGTCAGCGAGGCCCACAGCGTTTCCCAGACTGCACGGAACGTCTCGGCACGCGCAGCATCCGGTCGGCGCAGCACAACGGCATCGAGCAGATATCTGACGCCGCGCCGAACCGGGATGATCGCAATACCTTCCGCATCTGTCATCACCTTCGACGCCACGACCTGCCCGTCTTGCGCTTTCGCGAAGACCTCCACCTGCGCGTTCACACGCGGCTTTTCACGATACAGCACCTTCACACGAAAAGTGAGATCATCGGATTGGGAAAGCCCGTCGTTATCCGCCTGCCCCAACGCCCCGATCGGATCGAGCGCCACGATCTCGGTTTCAAGCCCGACAGGCCCGTCTACCGCATCGCTGACACGATCGCCCACCAGTACGAGCGCCTTGGCGAACCGTGCATAGACCTCGCGAAATCCGTCGCGCGGTATGTTGCGCGCATCGTGACGCGCCGCGATGTCCACAAAACCCTTTTGCGAGGCAAAACGTGCGAACTTCTCGAACTCGCCATAGTAGATGTCGGTGGGTTTCGACTGATAGACGAGGACATGGAGTCCATCGCTGAGCGGCTTCGTCGTGATCGCAGGCGTATCGCCGAGCCGACCATCGAGCGTCACGCGCGTGTCATCACTGTGCCGTTCAAGGCGGACCGCACCCTCCGGATTGTAGTACAGCGCCGCGCCCGAGAATTTTTCTCCGTTCTTGATGTCGGCTCTAGCCACGGCACCGGAGGGCAGCGAAAAGCGTTCAGGCGCAATCCACACCTCGTGCGCCTTGACCGACCGGGGTGAAACTGTGAGGCAGAGGGCCAGTGTGAGGACAAAGCTGACAGGGCAACGACGACGCGTGACAAGGGGGGTACGGATCATGGCGAAACAGACAACAGCGTTGATGAAAGTCACGGCGCTTCTCGTTGGATTGGTCGCAGCGCTATGCGCAACGACGGCTTCGGCGCATGAGGTGCGCCCGGCGATCGGCGACGTTACAGTGCGCGCAGATGCTGTCGAACTCGATCTCACCCTAAACCTCGAAGCCTTCGTCGCAAACATCGACCTTGAGGGCCTGACAGATACGGACGCCGCGGAGAAATCACCGGACTACGATCGCCTGCGGGCATTGCCGGGCGCCGAGCTTGAGGCGGCCTTCCGCGCGTTCTGGCCGACAATGCGCGACAACATCAGCATCGATACAGCGCAGGGCCCCGCGACGGGATTGACCCTACAATCGGTCAACGTGCCACCACCCGGTGACGTCGAGCTCCCGCGCACATCCCGCATCGTGATCACGACGCCCGCGACACCACCGGTCCGCATCGGATGGGCGCGCGAATACGGTATCCTTATCCTCCGCCAGCAAGGCGTGCCGGACGCTGACGCCTACACTGGCCTGCTGACGGCTGGCGAGATCACACCGCCACTCACCATCTCGGGTGGCGAGACTGAAGGCGCCCTACAGACGTTCATCCGTTACATCGGCGTCGGTTTTGACCACATCATCCCGAAGGGCCTTGACCACATCCTCTTCATCCTCGGGCTGTTTTTCCTCGCGGCGCGACTCTCGACCCTCATCTGGCAGGTCACCGCATTTACGTTGGCGCACACGGTCACGCTGGCTCTCGGCGCTCTGGGGATCGTTCAGGTGCCGGGCGAAATCGTCGAACCGCTGATCGCCGCATCTATCGTTTTCGTCGCTGTCGAGAACATCTTCACTGATGGCCTCAGCCGATTCCGCCCGATCCTGATTTTTCTCTTTGGG
>JBCAXC010000109.1:0-7210 GCA_038534255.1 Pseudomonadota bacterium | reverse complement strand
GCCGCTCATCGCTGCCTTCATTGTGTTGCGGCAGGTGTCTCCTTTCGGCGCTGTCCTGATCGTGCTGGGTAGCGGCATGGCGCTGGCGCATCTACTCGGACTGGCGCAGGCACTGCCCGCGCCCACGCTCACGAGCTTCACGATCATCGCGCCCACGTTTGATCCGCAGGCGCTGATCGGTCTTGCCGTGCCGCTCTATCTCGTCACCATGGCATCGCAGAACCTGCCCGGATTGGCTGTGTTGCGCAGTGATGGTTACGAACCGCCGGTCAGTGCGGCGCTTGGGGTAACCGGCCTTGCGTCGCTCGCCAGCGCACCATTCGGTGGCCACACGTCCAACCTCGCCGCGATCACCGCATCGATCTGCACCGGGCCGGATGCACATCCTGATCCTGACAAGCGTTGGCTTTGCGGGCCGTTCTACGCTGCCGGTTATGCCGGGCTCGCACTCGTCGGTGGCTGGGTCGTCGCCCTGTTTGCGAGCTACCCTGACGCGCTGATCATCACGGTCGCGGGACTGGCGCTCACCGGGCCGCTCGTCGCGTCGCTTTCGGCGGCGCTTGCGCGCGAGCCGGACCGGTTTGCAGCGATCACGACGTTCGTCGTGGCCGCGTCCGGCGTCAATGCGTGGGGGATTGGCGCAGCGTTCTGGGGGCTGACGGCCGGCATGCTGGTGCACGCTGGCGAGCATGGCTTTCGACGCCTGCGAGGCGCGGCGTAGCAGCCTGAACGACGTGGTTCATGTCGGTGAAGTGGTTGGCGGCGGCAGGGCCCCAATTCCCCGCCGCCCCGCCAACCGGAGTGGACGCATCACCCCCAATGTGACGCCCCCTCTCCTGACGACTCTCGCTGAGTCATCCCTTCGGCATAATGAGCGTGCTTTTTCACGACAACGTCTAAACGCGTCCGGTTCGCCAGCCGACGCGCCGCGACACCGCTGGTTGGAGTATGGATATGCCCGAGAACTGGAGCGCCGTGATCCGCCAATACCGCGCGCGGTTTGGATTGACGCAGCAGGCGTTCGCCGCGCTACTTGGCGTCTCACAGCGGACGGTCTCGCGATGGGAGCGCGGGCAGGATCGACCGAACATCGAGCGCCAGCGCCAGCTTCGCGATCTCGGTTGGACACCGACCAGCCTGATGCTGCGCAATCTCGCAGTCTCGGTGCGGCACTGTCCCGTGCCGCGCGCGCTCAGCCACACGCGGGACCTGCGATTGCTGGAGGTGTCGAAGGCGGCGGTCGCCAAGCGCCCTTCAATCCGCAACTGGGTTGGCCATCGCCTTCGCCCGATCGCCACTGGCGTTCTTGCGGACATCATGGATGACGGCGCGCTGCAAAAGGCGCTGGCGCGTCGTGAGCTTTCGGGGCTCGTGACGACAACAGGCAGCGTTCTCGAGACGGGCGACGCGCCGGTCACCTCGAAATTCCATACGACGATCAGTTATTTCTACGAAGACGGCGATTTGTTCAGCGACGCGATCTCGGTTCCGGCGGCGGCAGATGCCACGTGCGGATATACGCCGATCTATCATGACGAGGAGGGTGGCGCGGGCTGATTGCCGCGATCTTTGAGGCCCCTGCGATCAGACGATCACGGCCCAGGCACTGGCGAGGATCGTCACGAAAAAGAGATGGATGCCCCAGACGTCGACGATGTAACTCGCGGCGAGTCGGAATTTGTCGGTCAGCGTTGCATCACTGGCGATGGTCGCCTTGGCGAAATCGACGTCCGAGTGATTGTACGGACACTGCTCCATGATGTCGTTGTAGCGCTCCGCGTAATTGAAGACGGCCGCGCGCGTGAGCTGGTGGTCTGATTTCATGATCGCAATCTCATCGGCCAGTCGCGTCAAATCGAGAGCGCAGGCCTGCATGCGCAGCGCCTTGTCCTGATAGCTGCCGAGCGCGACGATGAAGCCGAAGGCGAGCACCAGCAGCGACATCGCGGACGCCATGAAGTCGAGCGAGGGGCGGAGCGCTTCAAAGTCGGGTGTCGATTGGTGCGTCCCGCTGTACATCTCGATCGAGATTGCCATGATCGAGACCAGCGTCAGCGCGACAATGCTCGCGCGATTCTTCGCCTCGAAACGGCGCTGCGCCTCGAAGCGGGCACGTTTCACGCGGCGGGCCTTTTTGAGCAGCCCTTCGAGCGCGTCGCGGATGTCACCCTCCGCGAGCGTGTTCAGAATCGGTGGCGCACCATCGCTTACGAGATGGCGCGCGTTCGCTCCCACCTGCCGTGCCGTGCTGCGCTGTGCGTGATTCGACATACCGCGACTGTGCCGGGCGACGGGTGCCCCCAGCAAGTGGCGCCACGCGATGGTGTGTGGATGGGTGGTTCGTGAACAGCACCCCTCCCGCCCACGTGCCTAACGCGCGAATGTGAGCGTGAAGGTTTTCGCGACGCCGCCTGAGGGGATGAAAATCTCTTTACAGTTGCCTGGACCGTCCGTGAACATCCAGGGATGACCTACGTATGTCTGCTGCACATACGACTGGCCGGGGGCGAGATCGCGGTAGTGCTTGGGCTGTCCGTCATAGTCGATCCACATCACACTGCGGTGCGCGCCGGAGCTGTTGACGAAGCGGATCGAAACCTTCCGGCGGGTGTCCAGCGAGACGACCTTGCCAAAGCCATTGCAACTGGATGCCGCGGCGACATTATTCTCCGGGTTTGAGCTCTCGCCCCCTGAAAAATTCTCCGTCGCATTCTGGATCGCTGCACACTCACCTCGGAACGTCGCGACAGCGCGTGCGGCGTTCTTCAAGTGGATGCCAGCCTTGCCGAGCCCGGAAATCTCGTACTGCAGGTAGCGTCCCTGCGAGAGCACGCTCCACAGACCGTCGTTGTTCTCGGTCTGGAAGAGAATGCCGCTGACGCCTTCGCTGCTGCGCGGGCGATAGACTTGGCCCTGGCGTACGAGAACTTCCTTGCCGTTGCGGTAAAACGCAACGCGCACGTCCTTGAGCTGGGCCAACCCGCTTGTGTTGTAGGTCAAGATGGCGTTCTGCCCGCGCGTCGAGCAAACGGCGGTAAACGCAACGTTGTCCGTTTCGGGTACGGACTGGACGAGGCGCGCGGTATAGCGCCCACCATTCGATGGGTCGTTGTCGGCCCACGCGCGCCACGTGAATGTCTCGGCATGGGCGCTCGACGGTGCGAGCAAGCCGATCACAAAGAGCGCTACGATAGCGCCGCGGAAAACGGCGGAGGGGATGCGGGCAGTTGGGGATGCCATAATGTGCGCTCCTTGGTGTGTGGCCGCGTTGTGGGACCGTTTTTGCGACACTGTCACCGTGCTGCTTAGCGCATGAAGGGGCGATGAATAAACTCCGCCTCGGTACAATGGAGGAGATCTGCGGTCGTTCTGGTGGTGGTTGATGCCGGACTGACGGACCTGCGGGTGCGCGATTGCAAACCGCTCACTTCGCGCACCGGACGCATGTCGAAATGCTCGGGTCGATGGCGAGGCGAGCTTCCGCGATTTCATCGCCACACCGATCACAGTAGCCGTATTCACCGTCCTCGATCGCAACGAACGCCGCCGCGATCCGGGACAGTTCAGCGACGCGCTGGCGTTCATTCGCCGCGGCCATCGCCTGCTGCTGCATTGCGTCCATGCGGGAAAGTCGGCCGACCGACTGTTGGTCCAGCGCCACCGTGTCCCGCGCCTCTGCCGCGAGCGCGCTCAGGCTCTCGAGTTCCGCCTGCCGCTCCTGCAAGCGCTTCTTTGCTGCTGCGGTGTCGATCGCCATGCCTGGGTTCTCGTGCGCTTGCTGTGGACGTATTCCTCCGATCCGGCGATAAGGTGCGCGGCGCACGCAGGCGGGTCAATGACCGCTGCGCCGAGGCCGGTACGTGGCCGTTGGGCGAATGCGGCCAGGACGCAGCTGCGATCAGGAAAGGGCAATCGCAATGGGACAACTCGTGGCCGGCATCGGGCTGTTCTTTTTCGCGCATGCCCTGCCGATGATCGGGTCGATGCGCGCGCGGCTGGTGCAGGCGTTCGGCGGCGAGCAGCGCTATCTGCTCGGCTTCGCGCTCGCCTCACTTATCGGCATGATCCTGATGGCGCGCGGCTATGGCGCGATGGATTTTGTTGCGCTCTGGGACCCGCCGCGCTGGACGCGGGCCGTCGCGTTCGTGCTCATGCTGCCCGTTTTTCCCCTGCTGATTGCGGCGTATCTCCCTGGCACGCTGCGCAAGACCATCCCGCATCCGATGCTTCTCGGCGTGAAAATCTGGGCGCTCGCGCATCTGATCGCGAACGGGGATCTCGGCTCACTGCTGCTGTTTGGCAGTTTTCTTGCCTTTGGCGTGATCGATCTGATCTCGGTGAAGCGGCGCCAGCGCGCAGCTGGCAAGACACCCACAATCGGGCCGGTGCGCAACGACATCATCGCGCTGGTCGGTGGGCTGGCGATCTATGCCATCACGATGGCCTGGGGCCATGCCGCGATCATCGGCGTTGCGCTGGTGGGGTGAGTCCATGAGCGTGCAAACGCCAACCCGGCGGATCACCGCGCCCGAAATCGCGGCGCGCAAGGGCGAGACGCCGATCGTCTCGCTGACGGCCTACCACGCGCACACGGCCGCGCTGGCTGACCCGCATGTGGATTTTCTCCTCGTGGGCGATTCGCTCGGCATGGTGATGCACGGCTATGAGAGCACCGTGCCCGTGCCGCTCGATCTGATGATCATGCACGGCAAGGCCGTCGTACGCGGATCCCGCAAGGCGCTCGTCGTCGTCGATATGCCGTTCGGTACCTACGAAGAGAGCCCGTCTATCGCGTTTCGCCATGCCGCTCAGGTGATGAAGGAGACGGACTGCGGGGCAGTGAAACTCGAAGGCGGGGCGCGGATGGCGGAGACGATCGACTATCTCGTTCAGCGCGGCATCCCCGTGATGGCGCACATCGGACTGACACCCCAATCCGTGAACGTCATCGGCGGGTTCAAGACGCAGGGGCGGCGCAAGGCGCAGTGGCAGGCGATCGAGGATGATGCCGCAGCGGTCGCGCAAGCCGGGGCCTTCAGCGTCGTGCTCGAAGCGATGGCCGAGCCGCTTGCGGCCCGGATCACAACGCAGATTGACATCCCGACCATCGGCATCGGTGCGTCCGCCGCGTGCGATGGGCAGATCCTCGTCATGGAGGACATGCTTGGCCTCAGCCCTCGCGTGCCGAAGTTCGTGAAGAAATTCGGTGCGGTTGGCGAGGCGATTGGCACCGCAATCGAGGACTACGCTGGCGAGGTGCGCGCGCGGACCTTCCCGGGCACGGCGCAGACGTATGATGTGAAGGATGACTGACGCCCATGCGCGTGCGACCGTCGACGTGGCCCGGCTTGCCCCGGACACGTCCGCGCCCTATAGCGCACGCGATGAATCTCATGACGTCCCGCATGGGCGCGCAGCGCGTAGCACCGTGAGCAGGGGCGACGGCAACAAGGCTGACACCACCCATGGTCGAAGGCGACGTATTCCGCGAAGTCGAACAGGAGATGCGGCGCGAGAAGGCGACCGTCTTCTGGCAGCGCTATGGCATTTTGATCGTCGGGGCCGCGATTGGCATCGTGGCGGGTGTGGCCGGCTGGCAGGCGTATCAGGCCTACGCGCTGACGCAGGCGAGCGAGGCGGGTGCGAAGTTCGAAGGCGCCGTGGTGGCGAGCGAGGATGGCAAGGCCGACGACGCGCGCAAGACGCTTGAAGCGCTCGCGAAAGACGGGCCCTCCGGATACCAGGCGCTGGCGCGCTTCCGGCTGGCGGGTGAACTGGCGCAGGCGGGCAAAACGGCAGAAGCGGTCGCGGCCTATGATGCGCTCGCCAAGGCCGAAGGTGCAGACAGCTCGCTTGTCAATTTTGCCAAGGTGCGTGCCGCGCTGCTGCGCGTCGATGAGGCCACGTTTGAGGAGATGACCACGCGCCTCGGCGGGCTCACCGGCGGCGACTCATCGTGGCGGCATTCGGCGCGCGAGACGCTTGGGCTTACCGCCTATCGTGTCGGCAAAACGGAAGAGGCCACGCGGATCTTCAACGAGATTTTGGCCGACAACGGCGCTTCGAGTGCGTTGCGTCAGCGGGCGCAGGCGATGCTGACGTTGCTCGCGACACCGACGCCTGCACCAGCCGCACCGAAAACGGAGGCTTCGACGCCCGACGCTGAAAAGCCGGAGACGGACGCGACGCCAGAGGCGACAAACACGGATGCGTCGGCGCAGCCGACGGGCGGAGAAGAGACCACCGGCGCGGCAAAACCCGCCGATGAGAACGCGGCGGGCGCGGACCAGTAAGCGCCTCGACGGCTTATCCCACTTCGTCTCGGCGTCGCGTTACCCACAACAGACGTCCGGCCTGCCATATCCAAATCTCGCCGCAATCGGCCATATTGCGCGCAGAGTTTCGTGCTGAAAGGCGCGCAGGCATCTGGGGGCCAGTCACGATGGCGACGCTGCACTTCATTCATCCCGCGCGGATTTGCATCCGATGGGTCGCGACACTTGTTGTCGGCCTGAGCGTCGCTGCGTGCGGGGGGGGACCAAAACTGCCGGACCTCGCCTCGCTCAATCCGTTCAAAGAAGAAGAGGTGCGCCTGCCTGGCAAGCGTGTCTCTGTGCTCGGCGGTGAGGCGGCTGTTGGCAGCGATCTTTCATCAGGCGGCGCACCTCTGGCGGTTCCTGCTGCCGCACCGAATGCGGACTGGTCGCAGCCAGGTGGCACTGCGAGCAACGCACCCGGCCATCTGCAGCTGGGCGCTTCGATCAAGACGGCGTGGCGGGCGAGCGCCGGTCGCGGGTCGTCGTCCTACGGCAAACTGACGGCCAGCCCGATCGTCTATGCCGGGCGGGTCTATACGCTCGATGCGTACGGTGCGCTGACCGCGTTTTCTGCGAGCGGCGGCAAGCAAGCGTGGCGGTTTTCTCTCGCGCCAGAACATGAGAACGCCGAAGAGGGATATGGCGGCGGGCTTGCCGCGAATGATGGGGTGGTTTTTGCGGCGACCGGTTTCGGCACCGTGGTCGCGGTTGATGCGCGGACTGGCAAAAAGCGCTGGGACGTCAATCTTGGTGTTCCTGCCCGCAATTCACCGACGGCAGCGGCCGGCAAGGTTTTCGTCAGCACGATTGACGGGCGCTTTCACGCACTTTCCGCACTCGATGGTCGCGCAGTCTGGCGTTTCGACGGGGCACCGCAGGGCGCCAGCATCATC
>JBCAXC010000108.1:0-7218 GCA_038534255.1 Pseudomonadota bacterium | reverse complement strand
GTCACGACGCTCGCGCTGGTGATGAGCATGAGCGGGCTCAATCTGACGGCGTCCCTGCTTGCGGCGATCAGCGCCATCGGCAATGTCGGCCCGGCTTACGAGCTGGCATCCTCCAGCGATATTGCCGGGCGGCTCGGCTATGACGAGATGGCTGCACCGGCGCAACTGGCGCTGGCGCTCGGGATGGTCTTCGGGCGGTTTGAGGTCCTCGCGCTGCTCACCTTGTTCAATGCTGCTTACTGGCGTGCTTAGGTGCGGCGCTGCTGGTTGCCGCGATGCCGGTTGCTTTGCGTCACGTAAGATGAAAGTTTGGCGCCGTGGGCTGAAATGTTGACGCGACAGGTTTTGTGATCTGCGCGCTGACGTTGAACGCCTCATGCAATGACAGCCCCGCGAAGAGGGATCGAACCATGGCCGGCGAGCGCTCACAGAATCTGCAAGACACATTTCTCAATCACGTTCGCAAGCAGAAGGCGTCGGTCACGATCTTTCTCGTCAACGGGGTGAAGTTGCAGGGCATGGTGACGTGGTTCGACAATTTCTGCGTTCTCCTGCGCCGCGATGGTCACAGCCAGCTGGTCTACAAGCATGCGATCTCGACCATCATGCCGGGCCAGCCGGTCAACCTTATGGATGAAGCGCCGGGCAATGGCGGCGATGCAGCCGGCGAGCAGGGAAGCTGACGCGCATTGAAAACTGACGCCGAACAATCGCGTTCCGGAGATCGTTCCGCCAATGACGGCGGCTCCCGCAGCACGGCTCGCCGCAAGGCAGCCCAACCCGGTTTTGCCACTGCCGACGAGAAGCAGGACATCACACCGTCAGCGCGCGCAGGCGTGTTCGTGCCCGCGTTGCGGCGGCCTACAGGTTTTGACGCGAACGCGCGGACTGATGAGGCGCGGTTGGACGAGATCACCGGGTTGGCAGCCGCCATACAACTCGACGTACGCGTCTCGGACGTCGTGCCTGTCACGGCGCCGCGACCGGGCACACTTTTCGGCAAGGGCAAGGTCGATGATCTTGCGCATCGCGTGCACGACGAGGAGCTGGAAGTCGTCGTCGTTGACCATGCACTGACGCCGGTTCAGCAACGTAATCTCGAGACGGCACTCGAAGCGAAGGTGCTGGATCGCACCGGGCTTATTCTGGAGATTTTTGGCGCACGGGCATCGACGAAGGAAGGTCGTCTGCAGGTTGAACTCGCGCATCTCGACTATCAGCGCAGTCGGCTCGTGCGCTCGTGGACCCACCTTGAGCGACAGCGCGGCGGCACGGGCTTTCTCGGCGGGCCAGGTGAGCGCCAGATCGAGTCCGACCGCCGCATGCTGCAGACGCGGATCGACGCGATCAAAAAGGATCTCGCGGCGGTTGCCCGCACGCGGGAACTGCATCGCGCCGGGCGGCGCAAGGTGCCTTACCCAGTTGTTGCGCTCGTTGGCTACACGAACGCCGGGAAATCGACGCTGTTCAACCGGCTGACGCAGGCGGATGTGTTTGCCGAAGACCTGCTGTTCGCGACGCTTGATCCGACCATGCGCGAGATCACGTTGCCGGGCGGGCGCAAGGTGATCCTGTCAGATACGGTCGGATTTATCTCCGAATTGCCGACGACGCTGATCGCCGCATTTCGTGCGACGCTGGAAGAGGTGCTGAGGCCGACATAATACTCCACGTGCGGGACATCACGCATGAGGACACCGACGCCCAGCGGGATGATGTCTACGCCGTCCTAAAAGAACTTGGCATCGATGTGGATGAGACGGATGTGCGGATCATCGAGGTCTGGAACAAGGCTGACCTGCTTAGCGCGGCGCACAGTGAAGTGCACACGAACGCTGCCGAGCGACAGGGCGCGGCGACAGTGTTGATCTCCGCGGTGACAGGGAGCGGAATGACAGCCCTTGCCGAGGCGATAGACACGGTGCTTACGCGCGATGATCACACGGTCGAAATTTATATTTCCCCCGAGCACGCGGGAGAGGCGAACTGGGTCTATGAGCATGCCGACGTCATCGCTCGCGACGACACGGAGGAGGGCGGGGTGACGCTGACCGCACGCCTGTCTCAGGACGATCGCGGCCGCCTCGAAGCGCGCCTTGAAGCGCCATCACGCGTCCTTCGAAGGAGCGCGTCATGAGTTTGGGCGGACAGTCCTTTCTGATCGTTGGTGGATCGTCCGGCATGGGGCGGGCGACGGCGAAGCTGGCGCTGGAGCGTGGTGCGCGGGTCCAGATCGTGGGGCGCAGTGCGGACAAGCTGGCTGCGACTGCGGTGGCGCTCAAGAGCCCCGAGCTCACAACCGCTGTGCTCGACATGACGGATGAGGTTGCTGTGCGCGCGTTTTTCGCAGAGCAGGATGAGGTCAGCATCGACGCGCTGATTATCTCCGCGTCGAGCGCCGTGCATGGTGCGTTTGCCGAAGCGAAGACCGACGAGATTGTCGGCATGTTTGCGTCCAAGCTGATGGGTCCCTTCGTGATTGCGCGCGAGGCTTTGCCAAAGCTTCGGGAAGGTGGGTCGATTACATTTTTCTCTGGAGTGTTGAGCCGCAGGCCGAGCCGGAATGGTGCGGGGCTGGCGGCGGTCAATGCTTCTGTGGAGGCGTTGTCGCGCGCGCTTGCGCTGGAGCTTGGGCCGCGGCTGCGCGTAAACACACTTGCGCCCGGCATGACCCGGACGGAGGCCTATGCCCATATGAGCGCCGAGGCACAGGAGGCGATGTTCTCATCCGTGGCAGCGGAACTGCCGCTCGGTCGGATCGCTGCCCCGGAGGATATAGCCGAGGCCGCGCTGTTCCTCGCGACGAACCGCTTCACCACCGGCCATGTGCTCGACGTGGATGGTGGTCATATCATCGGGTAGCACGCTACTCCTGGCGCCTCTCCGCGTGCTTCGCGGCCGTCCATAAACGCTCCATCTCATTGAGCGTCGCATCCTCCACCCTTCGGCCATCTGCGCTCAGCCCGTCTTCAATGTGTGCGAAGCGACGGGCGAATTTTGCGTTGGCTGCTTTCAGGGCTTCCTCAGGCTCGGCGTCGACGTGACGCGCGAGGTTGGCAACGACGAACAGCAGGTCACCGATCTCCTCGCGGACTGCTGACGTGTCCTGCGCATCGAGGGCCTCCTCGACCTCATCGATTTCCTCACGGATTTTTGCGAGCACGGCGCGCGGGTCGTCCCAGTCGAAGCCGACACGCGCGGCCTTCTTCTGCAATTTGAGCGCACGGGTTAGAGCGGGGAGGGCGAGCGCGACACCATCAAGTGTACGTGTTGGCGGGGTCGGCGCGTCCGTATCATGGCCCATGCGCAACGCTTTTTCACGTCGCTCTTCGGCCTTGATGTCTTCCCATCGTACGGTCATCTCAGCAGCATCACGAACATGCGCGGTGCCGAAGACGTGCGGGTGGCGTCGGATCATCTTCTCAGTGATGCCGCGCGCGACATCAGCGAATGTGAAGGTGCCCGATTCCTCAGCGATGCGCGCGTGGTAGACGACTTGCAGCAGCAAATCGCCCAGCTCGTCTTCAAGGTCGCAGAGGTCGCCGCGTGCGATGGCATCGGCAACTTCGTAGGCTTCCTCGATCGTGTAAGGCGCGATGCTCTCGAAGGTCTGCTCCAGATCCCAAGGGCAGCCGGTGTTGGGTGTGCGCAGGGCCACCATGACATCGATCAGGCGCTGCAACTGCGTGGATGCGTCGTCTGACATCTGGCGCCTCGGAGCGATCTAACCGTATGAAATACCTCACGAAATGCGCTTAACTATGATGCGCATAATCGTTATTATGTAAAATATCGAGGTATGGGCCTGTTTGAGACTGATCTCAATCCTCGTAATAGTCCGCGACGAGGCGGTCCAGCAGGCGAACGCCGTAGCCGCTGCCCCAGCTCGTGTTGATGTCCGAGGTCTTCGACGCCATCGCCGTTCCCGCGATATCGAGATGTGCCCATGGGACGTCATCGACGAAACGCTGGAGAAATTGCGCTGCTGTGATCGACCCGGCTTGCGGGCCTCCGATGTTTCGCATGTCCGCGTTCTTTGAATCGATGAGCTTGTCGTAGGCTGGCGTGAGCGGCAGGCGCCAGACTTTCTCTCCCGTATCTGATCCGGCGGCACTGAGTTGCTCCGACAAGTCATCGTCGTTCGAGAACAGACCGGCGTGCTCCTTACCGAGTGCGACGATAATCGCGCCGGTGAGTGTTGCCAGATCGATCATGAACGCGGGCGCAAAGCTCTCCTTGATGTGCCAGAGGACGTCGGCGAGGACGAGACGACCTTCGGCATCAGTGTTGAGCACCTCGATTGTTTGGCCCGACATCGAGGTGACGATGTCGCCCGGCCGTTGGGCATTGGCGCCCGGCATGTTCTCTACGAGCCCGATTGCGGCGACGACGTTCACATTCGCCTCCCTTGCAGCGAGCGCGTGCATCAGGCCGACGACGCAACCGGCGCCCCCCATATCGCCCTTCATGTCTTCCATGCCCTTTGCGGGTTTGAGCGAAATCCCGCCGGTGTCGAAAACAACACCTTTGCCGATGAAAGCGACCGGTGCCGCTTTCTTGTCGCTGGAACCCTTCCACTCCATGATCGCGAGACGCGACGGTCGCGCGCTGCCCTGCCCCACGCCAAGCAGCGCACCCATGCCAAGCTTTTCCATCGCTGGTACATCGAGGACGCTCACCTCGACACCGAGATCAGCAAGCTTCTCGGCTTCTGCGGCGAACTCCACGGGGCCGAGGATGTTGGCGGGTGCGTTGACAAGATCGCGGGCGACACACACACCCTCCGCGATGGCCCGGCGCGACTTCATGTGTCGGGCCATGGCTTTCGGGCTCTTGCAGAGTGCGCGCACTGTTTTCAGCCGGCCAGCGCCCTCTTTCTCCGCCTTCTTTTTCTTCTTCGACTTGAAGCGCGTGTCGACGTATGAGCGCAGCATCATGCCGAGGAGGATATCGGCGACGGCCGGGCCATCGAGGGCCTTGTCTTTCAGCTCCGCGACAATGGTGACATCCCTTGCCTCAGTGCCCGCCAGTAGTGACATGCACTTTCCGCCGAGGGCGATGAGATCGCCTTCCGTGCGGGCCTTCGCGACGCCAGCGCCCACCACGATCAACCGGTCGATCTCGCTGCCTGCGGGCGCGAGAATGCTGGCGACCGATTTCGCCTCTCCCTTGAATGCAGCGGCCTTGAGCGCGCGTTTGATGTGACCTTTGCCGGCCTTATCGAGTTGTGCCAGCACGCCGGGCAGGCCTCCATCCTTGTCCATGAACGCAATCACGACGCCGGCCTCCGGCATCTCGAGATCGTCAAACGTCACGTCGAAGAGGTCAGCCATGGGTGTCGCGTCGGCTCCGGTTTGGGAGATGGGAGATCAATTCGGCTTGTTGCAGGCGCGCGGCGTGAATGTAAACAGTGCGGTGCAGCGGGTCGCAGGCTCTGAGGCTGCCGGTCGAATTCGGTCGTGATCGCGCGCTGACCTGAATTCGGTCATGTTTGCGGCGCAATTGGCACTGTTCGGAGACGCGTCGCGCTGCTTCGATGCGCGGACGTGGATCGGCTTCGGGGGGAGCGGGCAGACATGGGATCGCTCTTTTCCCGCTACATGTTCCGCCAGATGCTGGCGGCCCTGGTCCTCATCCTCGTGGCCCTAACAGCCGTTCTTTGGATCGCGCTGGCCCTCAAGAGCCTCAACGTCGTCACCAATCAGGGGCAGACGACATGGACGTTCATCAAGATCACATTTCTCGCGTTGCCGAACCTGCTGACGGTCATTGCGCCGGTCGCGCTTATGATTGCTGCGGTACAGACGCTGAACCGGGCGAATGGCGACTCTGAACTCATCGTGATGACAGCGTCGGGTGCGACGGTCTGGCAGATCGCGCGGCCGTTCCTGCTGATGGCGGTCTTCGTTGCGATCGCGGTTGCCTACGGCAACATGGTGCTCAACCCGTGGAGCGCCCGTGCGTTGCAGCTCCAGATTGCCGAAGTGCGCACCGACCTGATCACGCAAGTGATGAAGCCGGGTGAATTCTCCAAGCCGGAGACCGGTCTCACGTTTCACATCCGGGGGCGGGAGCGTGACGAGACGATCCAGGGCCTGATGTTTCGTGACACACGCGAGAAAGGTCTCAGCATGACCTATCTCGCCGAGCGCGCGAAGATCATCAAACAGGACGGGTCGCCGTTCCTCGTCATGTTTAACGGGCACATCATCCGCAAGGAGACCGAGCGACCGGTGCCGCAGGTCATCGGCTTCAAATCCTACACGTTCGACATCGAGCAGATGGCGCCACGGAACGGATCGGTGCTGGTCAAGCCGCGCTCGCGGACGATGGCGGAGTTGATCAATCCGGATGTGAATGAGCCGTACTTCAAGCGCTGGCCGGGGCGGTACCGGGCTGAATTGCATGACCGGATTTCAAGCATCCTCTATCCCTTTGTGTTCGTGCTCGTCGTCCTCTCTCAGCTCGGGCAGGCGCAGACAACACGACAGGGCCGCATTCAGCAGATTTCGATAGCCGTCGGGTTCAGTGTCGCGGTGCGGCTGGCCGGGCTTGGCATCAACAATCTGGTGGTCAAGCATGCGTGGGCGACGCCGCTGCTCTATCTCCTGCCGATCGGGATCATCATCTGGGCGGCCTACAATACGCATCGCAAGATGCGACCCCGGCAGCGTTCCACCGCAGAGCGGGCGATCAGCGAATGGACGGATCGCCAAACCGAACGGTTCGCCGCATGGCGGGCGCATCGGCTTGAGACTGCCAGACGCAAGGCGACGCAGGCGGCGCGACGGGCACCAGCGGAGCGGCCCGTATGATGCGCGGGTTCATCCTCTGGCGCTATCTGGCGGTGCGGTTCCTCGGAACGATCGTGCTGACCTTTCTCGCCTGCTTCATGCTGATCTATCTGGTTGATTTCATTGAGATCCTGCGTCAGTCCGCCGGCGTGGCCGAGGCGTCGTTCGGGGATCTTGCGCGCATCACGTTTCTGCGTATGCCGGCCTTTGCCGAGCTGACACTTCCCTTCGCGGCGCTCGTTGGAACCGTAACGGCGTTTCTGCGCCTTTCACGCGCCTCCGAGCTGACGATTATGCGCGCGTCGGGCATGTCGGTCTGGCAGTTCATCGTGCCGGGCATCGTCGTTGCCGTTTTGCTCGGACTTCGCACTCGCAGCCGCTGCGAGTGGATTGTAGATCGCGACGCTGGCGACCCCGAGCAAAA
>JBCAXC010000107.1:0-7271 GCA_038534255.1 Pseudomonadota bacterium | reverse complement strand
ATTGAGCGCGTTAACACCACGCCTTCGCGACCCACGTCGGTGTTGTCTCGCGCTTTCCTGCACGCGACAAGCCCACGGCCCCGAAGTCGCGCGCCCGTCGGTCATCATTGCGGGCAATTTGCGAAGGGTTCGCCCATGAAGGTTGATACCGCCACGGTTCATCGCATCGCGCGCCTCGCCCGCATCCGCGTGTCGCCGGAGGAAGCGCAAGCCCTCGAAGGCGAACTGACCAACATCCTCGGCTGGGTCGAGCAACTGGATGAAGTGGATACCGATGGCGTCGCGCCCATGACGAGCGTCGTCGAGATCGAGACGCCGGAGCGCGATGACGTCGTCAATGACGGCGGCATCCCGGATCGCATCGTCGCCAACGCGCCCGTGCGAGACGGGCACTATTTCGCCGTGCCAAAAGTGGTTGAGTAAAGATGCAAGCGCTGGCCCCCTGGCTTAAATCTCCCTGGATACTCCTCGGCGTCGCCATCGCCATTGGCTTTGGGTTGACGCAGTTTGCCGGCGGCCCAAGCCCCGTCGCCGAAGCGGAGGCATATTTCCTCAAGGGCACTTACGCCACGGATTCCGGGTGCAAGATGCTGGAGCGGGTCGACAAGGACGGCGTGTCGCCACCGCAGGGCGCGGAGCGACCGATCACGATTGATCGCGAGGCCATGCGCGGACCTGAGTGGTCGTGCGAGTATGCCCGCGTCGACCGCGTGGCGACCCGCAAGACCTACATCGTAACCATGTTCTGCCAGAACGCCGAGCGCAGCTTTGTCGACCACATGTCGATGATTGTCAGCGCACGCGACGCGCTGCTCACCCAACGCACCAACGAGGCGCAGCCAACCCGCTATCGCCGTTGCAAGATCAAGAACTGAGATCATGACGGAACTGACCGACCTCACGATTGCCGAGGCGCGCGATGGCCTGCGCGACAAGTCGTTTTCCGCGCGCGAGCTGACCGACGCCTATCTTGCAGCGCTTGAGGCGGCGAACAGCGCGCTCAACGCATACATCTTGCCGACGGCAGAGCGCGCGCGCGCCATGGCCGACGCCTCGGATGTGCGGCTTGCGGAGGGAAAAGGCGGTGCACTCGAAGGCATCCCGCTTGGGATCAAGGATCTGTTCTGCACCGAAGGCGTGCGCACCACCGCCTGCAGCCACATCCTCGATGGCTTCGAGCCGCCGTACGAGTCGACTGTCACGTCGCAGTTGTGGGCGGCAGGCGGTGTCATGCTGGGCAAGCTCAACTGTGACGAGTTCGCGATGGGCTCATCCAACGAGACCAGCTTTTACGGCAACTGCATCAACCCATGGCGCCGCACGGACGACGAGACCGCGCTCGTGCCCGGCGGATCATCTGGCGGCTCGGCATCGTCTGTCGCGGCGCGGCTCTGCGCGGCCGCGACCGCGACCGACACGGGCGGATCAATCCGGCAGCCGGCCGCGCTGACCGGCACCGTCGGCGTGAAGCCGACGTACGGGCGCTGCTCACGGTGGGGCATCATCGCGTTTGCCTCCTCCCTCGATCAGGCCGGCCCGATTACGCGCACCGTGCGCGACGGCGCGATCATGCTTGGCGCGATGGCAGGCCACGATCCGAAAGACAGCACCAGCGTGCCGCGCGATGTCCCCGACTATGAGGCGCACCTTACCGGCGGCGCGGACGTCAAAGGTCTGCGTATCGGCATTCCGAAAGAGTATCGCATCGACGGCATGCCGGAGGAGATCGAGGCACGCTGGCAGCAGGGCATCGATTGGTACCGCGAGGCAGGCGCCGAGATCATCGACGTGTCGCTACCGCACACAAAGTACGCGTTGCCCGCCTATTACATCGTCGCGCCAGCCGAGGCCTCGTCGAATCTCGCGCGCTACGACGGCGTGCGCTACGGCCTGCGCGTTACCGGCGACGACATCGTCTCGATGTACGAAAACACGCGCGCCGAGGGGTTTGGCGCGGAGGTCAAGCGCCGGGTGCTGATTGGCACTTACGTCCTCTCCGCCGGCTACTACGATGCGTACTATCTGAAGGCCCAGCGCATCCGCACACTGATCAAGCGCGACTTCGATCATGCGTTCGAGAAGGTAGATGTGCTGCTGACGCCCACGACGCCTGGTGGCGCGTTCGGGATAGGAGAAAAAGTCGGTGATCCGATCGAGATGTACCTGAACGACATCTTCACGGTGACGGTCAACATGGCCGGCCTACCGGGAATTTCCGTTCCGGCCGGTCTGTCGCAGGATGGCCTGCCGCTCGGCCTTCAACTGATTGCAAAACCATTCGACGAGCCGACGATGTTTCGCGCGGCCGAAGTCATCGAACAGGCCGCAGGCATCGCCCCGGCGCCGGAGAACTGGTGGAAATGACCGAGACATCTGCGAGGAAGGCGCCGAAAGACTGCGCCGATATGAGCGACGTACGTGCCGAGATTGACCGGCTGGACGACGCACTCATCGACCTGATCGCTGAACGCTTCGGCTATGTCGAGCGGGCGTGGGAGATAAAACTGACTGAGAACGCGCCGGCCAGCGTGCCTTGGCGCAACCAACAGGTGTTCGACAAGGTTCGTGCTCGCGCTGAGGAGAAGGGGGTCCCCGGCGAGTTGGCGGAAGCGCTGTGGCGGCAGATGGTGGGCTGGTTCATCCAGCACGAAGAAGAGAAGATGCGCGCTCACCAGAAAAACTGAGCCACCGCACTGCGTCGAGACCTGCCTGGGAAGCGCTGGTCACCGTCCGCCCATTGCAGAGCACATTGTACGGATGAACGACTGCATCTCATCCGAGGAACCTTCGCCTGAACAGTTTGTTAATCGAGGACGGCGAGGGACCCAGACCACGAAATATTCGGCCCCCCCCTCCGCGTCAACAATTCGGATCTGCGCGAAGCGCTCAAGCCGAAAGACGTGGCCTGACGAAATGCCGGGCGGCGAAAGCCGCAAGGCGTCGAAACAAGCCGGGGCCGCTTTGCGCGGACCCGGTTTTTTGTGTGAACAACACATGCGGAACAAAGCGGGCCAGATGTCTTTTGCCATTGAGGCAATCCCGGCGAGGCGATACATCGGCGCGGCGGCATCCGATCCGCCTGACGCCTGTCCACGCGCTGGAGCCCACCATGCACCTCACCGCCCGGGAATCGCACAAAGCCAACCTGATCGCGGGGCGTGACGGCGATTGGGAAGTGATCATCGGCCTGGAGGTGCATGCGCAGGTCGCGACCCGGTCAAAACTCTTCTCGGGTGCCGCCACGCAGTTTGGCGCGGGAGAAAATACGCAGGTGTCTCTGGTAGATGCTGCGATGCCGGGCATGTTGCCCGTGGTCAATCACGAGTGCGTCGCGCAGGCGGTCCGCACAGGGCTCGGCCTCAAAGCGCAGATCAACACGACGAGCGTTTTTGCGCGCAAAAACTATTTCTATCCCGATCTGCCGCAAGGCTATCAGATATCGCAGTTCGACCAACCAATCGTGGGCGAGGGCGCGGTCGTGCTCGACATGCCGGAGACCGGCGAGGTGACAATCGGCATCGAGCGCCTCCACCTCGAACAGGATGCCGGAAAATCACTCCACGATCAGGATCCGGATAACTCGTTTGTTGATCTGAACCGCTCCGGCGTGGCGCTGATGGAGATTGTCTCGAAGCCGGATTTACGTTCCGCCGAGGAGGCCAAAGCCTACGTCACAAAACTCCGCGCAATCCTGCGCGCCCTCGGCACCTGCGACGGCAATATGGAAGAGGGCTCGCTGCGCGCGGATGTGAACGTGTCGGTCCGCCGCCCTGGCGAGGAGCTTGGCACACGCTGCGAGATCAAGAACGTCAACTCCATCCGCTTCATCGGAGAGGCGATCGAGGCCGAAGCGGAACGCCACATCGATGTCCGCGAGGACGGCGGCACGATCGAACAGGAGACCCGACTGTTTGATCCGCAAACGCGCGAGACGCGCGCCATGCGCTCAAAGGAAGAGGCGCACGACTATCGTTACTTCCCGTGTCCCGATCTCCTGCCGATCACCTTCACGGACGCTTGGGTGGAAGAACTCGCCGCCGCCCTGCCGGAGTTGCCCGACGACGCCAAGGCAAGGCTCGCCGCACAGTATGGCCTCTCCCCCTATGATGCCGAGGTGCTCGTATCCGACGCCGCGACCGGCACATACTTCGAGACCGTCGCAGAAGGGCGCGACCCCAAGGTGGCGGCCAACTGGGTCATGGGGGAACTTTTCGGTGCGCTCAACCGGCGCGATGTCAGCATTGCGGAAAGTCCGGTCACTGCGGAAAATCTCGGCGCACTGATCGACCTCGTCAGCGATGGCACACTCTCGAACCGTCTGGCTCGTGATGTCTTCGACGCAATGCTCGAGAGTGGGAAGACACCCGGCGCGATCGTGGAGGAAAAAGGCCTGAAGCAAGTCTCCGACACTGGCGAGCTTGAGGCGATCGTCGACGAGATCATTGCGGGCAACCCCAAGCAGGTCGCTCAGGTCAAGGCGAAGCCGAAAGCAATCGGCTGGTTCGTCGGGCAGGTGATGCAACGCACGGGCGGCAAGGCGAACCCGGCCGTCGTCAACCAGATCCTCGCGCAAAAACTTGATCTCGGATAACGGCCGCGGTGGACCCAAAAAAATCGGCCCGCGTCCGGGGGGAGGACGGGGCCGACGGTCTGTGCAATCCGCATCAATGTCGGGGGAACGCGCCCTGGAGAGGAAGCGCAGAGACATCGCGTCGCAAGACTGATGCAAAAGCACCACAAATTAGAAGGTTTGTCCACGACATACTGCAAACGCTCTGAACAACCTGAGTACAACCGAAGGCCGCACGCGGCTCGCCTCGCGCATTGCCGGCACCCGGACTTCCCGAACAATCGAGACACACATGCAGTCAGACGACTTCGGCTTCGGCACGCAGATCCGCAAATCTCCATACTTCGACGCAACGGTCCGGTGGGGCGCGACAGGCTTTTCCGTCTACAACCACATGTACATTCCGCGTGACTTTGGCGATCCGGAGCAAAATTTCTGGAACCTCGTCAACGACGCGATTTTGTGTGACGTCGCCGTCGAGCGGCAGGTCGAGATCACGGGTCCTGACGCCGCGCGCTTCATGCAGCTTCTCACCCCACGCGACCTGTCGAAGATGGCGGTTGGGCAGTGCAAGTACATCCTGATCACGAATGCCGAAGGCGGCATCATCAACGATCCGGTCCTGCTGCGGCTTGCGGAAAACCATTTCTGGATATCGCTGGCCGATAGTGACGTGCTGCTCTGGGCGCAGGGCGTCGCCGTTAATGCCGGGCTCGATGTCACGATCGACGAACCCGATGTGTCCCCGCTCCAGCTCCAGGGGCCGAAGTCCGGCGAGATCGCTAAAGCACTCTTCGGCGATGCAATTGGCGATTTGCGCTACTACTGGCTGCGGGAACTCGAACTCGACGGCATCCCGCTGGTTGTGTCGCGCACCGGCTGGTCCAGCGAGTTGGGGTATGAAATCTACCTCCGTGATGGATCGCGTGGCGATGATCTGTGGGAGAAAATCATGGCAGCGGGCGCACCGTTTGGTCTCAAACCCGGACATACATCCTCGATCCGACGTATCGAAGGCGCGATGCTCTCCTATCATGCTGACGCCGACATCCACACAAACCCGTTCGAGCTTGGGCTTGATCGGCTCATCGCACTCGACAGCGGCCTGGAGTTTATTGGCAAGGATGCACTCAAGCGGATCCGCGATGAAGGCCCGAAGCGCCGTCAGGTCGGTCTCATCATCCAGTGTGACCCTCTCGACGGGCCGAACACGAGGTTCTGGCCGATCAGCCGCGACGGGGCGATCATCGGCAAGGTCACGTCCGCGGTTTACTCGCCGCGACTTGAGCAGAACATTGCGCTCGCACTCGTCCAGACCGAGGCGGCCGTCATGGGCGCGACCGTCGAGGTGACATCTCACAACGGCCCGGTGACCGCGACGATTGTGGAACGCCCGTTCTTCGACCCGAAGAAAACCCTCGCGGCATCCTAGTTTTTCTCCTGCCCGAAGAAGGTACCCCGCCAGATTCGGTTGCGCTGCTGATCCCGTGCGTCGCATGCCGCCAGCGCCTCTTGCGGTGTCAGCGCGAACGCGTCTGCGCGGTCTTCTCCGATGGCCGCCAGCCGCATGGTGTACCACGCGGTCACTCCGCCCTTCACAGGTGCATCGAATACCGGATAGGCCGGGTCTTCTGGTGCTGCGCTGAGCCACGTTCTGGGCAATGTCGGGTCCAGAACCATCGCGCGGGCGAGGCCGACGGCATCAGCTGTGCCGCTGGAGATGATGTCATCAGCTTGCGCCGTACCGGTAATTCCGCCCGTCAGCATGAGCGGGATGTCCGTTCGCTTCCGCGCACGCTTCGCAAATGCGGAGAAAAAGGCCGCGTCATCCGTTGACTTCCGATCGGAACTTGCCGTCGCGCCCGGAAAATACGTGCCGCCACTAATGTCGATCAGGTCCACGCTGGTTCCATCCAGCATGTCAACGAAGGCCAACGCCTCCTCTTCGCTCAGCCCGCCTTCCAGTTGATCGCTGGAATTGATCTTGATGCCAATTGCGAATGACAGATCGGTCGCCCGCCGTATCGCAGAAATAATCTCCAGGACAATCCGACCGCGACCTGCGATCGAGCCGCCGTATGCATCGTCCCGGCGATTGAACAGCGGGGAGAGAAACTGGCTTAACAGAAATCCGTGTCCGGCATGGATCTGAACACCGGAGAACCCCGCGGCCCGTGCTCGGGCTGCGCCAGCCGCATAGATTTCGGGCAGTTGCGCGACCGTATCTTGCATCATGCCGATGCAGGTCAGCCCGGGGAGATCAAGCGGCGACGGCCCGACCGCCGGTCCGATCGCAGGCGGCGTCAGCGCGCCGGCATGTCCGAGCTGCGGCCAGATGTGCGCGCCGCCTCGCGACCCCGCTTCCGCGATCGGACGCAGGGCAGCAATGCTCGTGTCATCTGCGAGCACGAGGTTCCCTGCATTTTCCGGATGGCACGCGTCAACCTGAACCTCTCCAATGATCGCGAGTGCGGCGCCGCCGTCCGCCCAGCGCTCATACAACCGAACTTGCTCATGTGTCGGACGGCCGGCCCCATCTCCAAGTCCATCCGACATTGCGGATTTCACGATCCGGTTCCTGAGGACGAGACCGCAGGGGAGCGTGAGCTTCGCGGACAGAGCGTCGGCGGCAACGCTGTCGCTCGGCTTCGTAGCGTTCTCCATCATCGTCAATTCTCCTGTTTATCGAGATATATCGATG
>JBCAXC010000106.1:0-7277 GCA_038534255.1 Pseudomonadota bacterium | reverse complement strand
CAGCACGACCTGCCGCGCGGCATCTGCCTCGTTGCTGACCGCGACGATCATCGCACCGCGCGCGACGTCAGTTTTCGTGCCCTCGGCAAGAACGTCCGCGGCGCGCCTGGCATCGGCAGGCGACAGCACATCCGCTTGTTGTGCCGTCAGACCAACCTGCGTCGCATTCGCACCGACACCGAGCCGCGCACGCAGCCCACCGTCTATCCCACCGAGCCGCGCGTCATGTTCCGCATTTTCATCCCCCTCGGATTGCAGCAGATCAACGAGTGTATCCCGGCGCCTCAGGACCGCATCGAGCAAGGCATCGAACTGGCCATCCGCCGCAAATGCCACCGCCGTCTTGAGTGCGGCATGGAGCGGCGCGTCCCCCGGCTGCGCTGCACTGTCGAGCACCTGATCAATGCACTGGCGCAACACCTGGCGCTGCGTGTCCTCATCCATGATCTCAAATTCGGGTGTGACACCGGCCTCGAGCGGAAACCTTTGCAAGAGGCGTTCGCAAAAGGCGTGAATGGTCTGCACCTTGAGCCCCCCTGGCGCCTCGATCGCCCGGGCAAACAGCGTCGGCGCGCGGGCCAGCATGTCATCGCCGACCGGAGCGCCTTCAAGCGCCGCCAGCGCAACCGCGAGTTCGTCGGGCGGGCTCACGGCCCACTTCGCCAGTTCGTCGAACACGCGACGCGACATCTCCGCCGCTGCCGCATTCGTGTAGGTGAGACACAGCAGGCGATCCGGTTCCGTCCCCGCCAAAAGCAACCGCAGCACGCGACGGGTCAGCACATAGGTTTTGCCCGTGCCCGCGTTGGCACTCACCCAGACCGAGGCATCAGGTTCAGCCGCACGCGCCTGATTGACGGCTGTCTCCGCCATAACCGCGGGCGGCACGCCGGTCTCACCAGCACTGCTTGTCAGCGCACTACTCATCGCCACCCTCCGCGACAGACCACTCCGCAACGCGGGCGAGGTGTGCATAGTCATCGTAGCGATACGCGCCGGCAAACTGGCCGCGCCGCACGGCACGATAATCCGTTGCCGGGTCATCGTACTGCGCAACGAGGGCGCTCAATGATGCCAGCGACCGCGCCGCCAGTTCGGCAGGAGACGCCTTGGTGATCCAGCGTTCTTCCCCCGCCGGCGTACCGCCACCCGCGGAGATATAAACGAGGCGTTGCACCGGCACGGCGTCGAGACCATCGAACCCGCCAACTTCGGCAATCGCCGCTTCCAACGGCAGCTGCGGGGAGACGCCTGACGTCACCTGCGCGACGCTCGGCGCTGTGCCGCTCTTGTAGTCGTAGATGACGAGGCCTTTGTCCGACGCATCAATCCGGTCCGCGCGCGCCGTCAACGTGAAGTCGCCGCCGGGCGCTGAGAGCGTCCGCGCACCATCGACTTCGGTCAGCATCTTCGCCACGCCATCACGGCGCGCACCTTCGGTCTGCGCGAACCACTCCGCAAATCGGCGCAAACGCGGACGCCAGAATGCCGCCACCCGCGGATGCGCCACATACGCGATAAGGATCTCATCTGCGATCGCAACGAGCTTGTCAGCTGCTGCATCGGGCAGGGCTCCCGGATACTGAACGGTGAACCGATGCACGGCTTCGTGGATTATTCTCCCGCGGATCGACGCATCCGGCGGCGCCTCCAGCGGATCAAGCGGAGACAATTTCAGGATCGAACGGGCATACACGCTATACGGATTGGCAAGCCAGCTCTCGACCCGCGTGACCGACATGCGTCGCGGACGAAGCGCCACCGGCGGACGTGGACGCGGCGCGGAGATTGGCCGATGGTCGCCAACCCGACCAGCAATCTCCGACCACGCAAGCCATGCCTCGCCGGCAGCGGGATCAGCCCGCAACGCGTCAGCACGATCGACCCCTCGCAACACCGCCTCGATCCGCATCAACCAGCGCGACGGCACCGTCGGCGTGCCGTCAATGCGCTCCGCCCGGGTCAGGATCACACGCGGCGCGGCAGCCAGCTGCACGAAGTCATGCGCCGCCATCCCGATCCGTTGCTCCGGAGCAGGCAGCCCGACATCTGCCCGCATGGGACGGTTGATCCAGGGGTCCGGGTTCGCCAACCGCGGCCACTTCCCATCGTTGAGGCCAGCCAACACGATCAGGTCCGCGGTCTGCAGCCGCGCTTCAAGCGGCCCGAGGATCGCGAGCCGGGGATGCATCGGGCGTCGCGGCCGCACGACCTGCCCCCCAATCAGCGCCCGAAAAATCGCGGCATAGTCCGCCGCGACGATCGGCAAGTCTGCGCTCTCTTCCTCGAGCAACTCAGCCAACACGTCAGCGGCGGCCTCACCAGCTTCCCCACGCCACAGATCCTGCGCCGCAGAACCATCCGCCGCCTCGCCGGTATCCTCACGACGCGACAGCGCCTCCGCCACTTCCAGATGCGCGCGAACCAGAGCCCGCAACGGCACCGGCGCACCAACCTGCTCGATCTCGCGCATCGGCGCCGTGGCAACCTCGAGCTGGCTCAGCAATGCACTGGCCGCCTCGCGATCCTCAGCGCTGAGCCGCGAGACCGCACGATGCACGATCGTGCTGTCTCCAACTGGCGACACTGACGCCCGCATCAGTGACGCCCGGATCGCATCGAGACCGCTGCCGAGATAGACCTGCCGGAACGCCAGCAATTCGAGCGCACCAGCAGCCCGGCGCACAGCCCCAGCCGACAAGCCCAGACGCGTCAACGGATGCTTGAGCAGTGCGGCGACGGTGCGTGGAGAAAAATGATCATCGAAGCATGCGAGAATAAGATCGAGGAACGTACCCGGCACTGTCTTCAGTAAAGGCCGCCCAGCGGAATCGTCGATCTGGATGTTCCACGCTGCGAGCCGAGCGGAGACGCGGCGCGCGAGGGTGCGATCGGGTGTCACCAGCGCCGCTGACCGGCCAGGCGTCTCCAGCGCCTCACGCAACGCAATCGCCACGGCGTCGGCTTCATCCTGGGCGGTCGGCGCATCAAGGAGTGAAATGCCCGAAAGCGCCGCATCGATCTCGGCACGATCGCTTCGCGCTGCAAAACCTTGCCAGGCCCCGGTCGTCGCCGCCGGACGCATCGCCTCACTGAGCAAGCGCACCCGCGCCGCTTGCCCGTCGTAGCGCGCAATTTCCGCACGCGGCGTCTGCAGTTCCCGAACATCCGTGCGGGTGATGCCAACAGCGCGCAACACATCGCAGAGGCCGGATTGCGGATGTTCGGGGTGAGACGCGCCAAGCGTATCCCACGCGGCGTCATCGAGATCGCGGTCAAGACCAGGAAGAACAAGCACGCCATTCTCGAAACGCGCGACCGCCTCGATCAGCGGCCTGGTCTGCGCCGAGAGACTGGCGATTCCGGCGATCAAGATCCGCCGCCGCACGTGCCCACCGCTGATACGCCCGGCTTCATCACGCAGCAGACGCGTCGCCCGTGCCGCACGCGTTGTTCGCCCGGTCTGCGAGAGATACGCCGGAAAGGCCTGCGTGGCGACGTCGAGAAAATCGAGCGTGCGCTGCCAGTGCTGAGCAAACTCGGGCGGCATGCTCTCCGCAAGCCGCGAGAGATCTGCGCCCTCGATCTCGATTTCGTCCATCAACCGCGCCAGGTCGTTCGCAAGCGCTGCGGCCTGCGCCGGAGATATTCGTGTAATCGCGCTCATCGACGGGTCGCGATCCACATCGCCCGTCTCGTCCACGCTCTCCAGCCACGTCATGACGAACTGCATCAACACCAGACGGCGTTCCAGATCGGGGACGGCAGGCGGGGGCGGCACGCGCATCTCTCCGGGCCCAGCGTCCAGATCGGCGCCCAGATAAGCGCCGAGCATGGCGCTCTCACTCACAGCACCACTCAGCAACTCGGACTGATCATCCACATCCGAGAGCGGACGGATACGCGGCAACAGGACGGCGGAAGATCCCGAACCGCGCAGCAGGACATCCTGAAACGCCCGGCATGCACGACGCGTCGGCAACAAGACCGTCCATTCCGCAAGTGGGATCGGCTCTAACGCTGCACGCGCCCCGTCGCGGCCTGGCAACAAACCCTCCCGAAGGGCGTCAGCCAGTGTCTGAAGGAAGTTATCCCCGGCACGAACACTACAGACGTTAGGAGAAAAATCAGACATTGGACGCCCTTGTCGCGTCCCGCCCGCCACCAGCGGCCAGCGCCTGTTCAGCGGCCACGACGGCCTCAGGCGTTCCGACATGCATCCACAAACCGTCGAGAACGACGCCATAGGCGCGGCCGGCAGCGATGGCCTTGTCCCAGACCCGGTTGAGCGAGAACGCCTCGACCGCGGTTCCATCAAACAGGCGCGGATGCGCGATCGAAGCCCCCGCAAACACATAGGCAGCGCCGCCGTAACCGCCCCGCGTCACGTGTCCATCCTCGCTCAGATCAAAATCACCCTTGCCGTCATACCCGAGCGTCCGTGCCACAGGCGCCAGCAGAAACGCCGTGTCCATCCGCGACGCATCAAAGAAATTCGAAAGCCCTCCGAGCGCTCCACTCGGATCCGCAAAGTCGTCTTCCCGCCAGATCGCATCGGAGTTGTGGATGAAAAATGGTGTACCTGAGAAATGCACGATCGCCTTGCGCACCCCGCCACCCGTCTCGAGCCGCACCGCACGCTCATCGGATACAATAATCTCCGGCACCACGCGCCCGGCGAGATGGGCGTCCATCATGTCCGCGAGATAGTGCACATTGACGACAGCACGCGACACGCCCGCCGCAACCAGCCGATCCAGCACGTGGTCGATCAGCGCTTTGCCCGCGATCTCGACCAGCGGCTTCGGCCGCTTCTGCGTCAATGGCCCCATGCGGCTGCCGAGCCCGGCGCCAAGCACCATCGCCTGCGTGATCGGCGCTTGCACAGCCACAGTCATCTCCGCGGTATGGGTACAGAGTTCAATCCGGTCTCAACGCGCGACGCACATCGCCGGGCGCAGCATGATCGTACCAGTCACGCAGGGGCGCGAGACCCTCATGCTGGAGGTTGCGCTCAAGATATCCCCAGATGCGTGGCATGTGCGCCAGATACGCGGGCTTTCCGTCCCGCGCCGAAAGCCGCGCAAAAATCCCGAGGATCTTTGTCGCCCGCTGCGCCCCGAGGATGGCGTAGGCGCGCAGAAATGCCTGCGTGTCGGCAGGTTGCACCGTCTCGATGTATTGCTCCAGCAGCTCGGCCTCGAGTTCGCGCGGCACATCACGACGCGCGTCCTGCAGCAGGGAAACCAGGTCATAGGCAGCATGCCCGCGCATTGCGTCTTGAAAATCGATAACACCAACGCGCGCCAGCCCGCTCTCCTCAGGTCGCCAGATCAGGTTGGGTGAATGAAAATCCCGCAAGACCCAGTTCTGCGCCGGACCCAGTTGCTCAAAGAGTCCGCGCCATATCTCGGTGAACGCTGCGGCCCGCTCCGGCGGTATCGACGCTCCGGTGGCAAACGGTAGATACCACTGCGTGAAGAGTGCGGCCTCGATCCGGAACGCAGCCCAGTCAAATTCAGGGACGGACACGGTCGCAGCAGGCCCCGTGTGTCCCGCAAGCGACGCGACGACGATCTCTTGTGGCGCTTCGCTGCCTGCAAGCTCAGCAAGCAAACCGGTCGCCGCGCCGTACAGCTGCGCTTCAGACGCACCGTCAGAAATCGCGTCACCGAATGTCGCTTCCCCAAGATGTTCGATCAGAGCGAAGCCCGCGTCGAGATCAGCCGCATGAACCTTCGGCACGCTCACGTCACGCGCGTCCAGCGCCTGAGCCACCGCAACGAAGGGCGCAATATCCTCCGCGAGATGCGCGATCGCACTGTAGGGTTTTCCGTCTTCAACCGGCGGGCCATCCGGTTGAAGCGGGCTGTCCATCACAATCCGATCCGCACGACCATCCGTGCGCACACGCGCATACCGCCGCGCCGACGCATCGCCCTGCATGTAGACAAGTTGGCTATCTGACGAGATGTGAGCGGAGAGAAACGCGTCCATCCGTGCAAGGCGCTCAATCCGCGCTGACCAGTCGTCCCCCCCGTCAACCATGACGCATCGACGGTCGTCGGCCTCGATCTCGAAGCGCAGCGTCGCGGCCTCGTCGGGCAAGACGGCACGACCGACTTGCGGCCACTCGACCAACAGAACGCCCTCATAAACCGCGTCCTCAAGCCCAAGTTCATGTACCTCGTCCGGTTCATCCAATCTGTAAAGATCCGCATGGTGGATCACCCCGCGCGGCACGTCATACCGCTCAACCAGTGTGAACGTTGGCGACGGAACCGTGAGGTCAGGTGCGTCCCCATACGCCCGCAGCAGCGCCGTCGCGAACGTCGTCTTCCCGGCGCCGAGATCGCCCTCGAGACAGAGGCAGTCGCCAGTTCGCACAACAAGCGCGAACAACTCCGCCAGTCGGCTGATCCGTGCGAGATCGCAGCCGCGCCAGGTCTCAAGCGGCATCGGTCTTGAGGGCGCTCTCGGCCAACGCATCACGCTGCGAGCCGCGCACGTCGCCCCGGACAGCCGCGCTGGCCGGTATCCGCACGGTCACCGTGGTGCCAACGCCCGGCTGCGACGCGAGGGCGATTTTACCTCCATGCAGCTCGACCAGACTGCGCACGATCGCCAATCCGAGACCGGCACCGCGATGTCGCGTTCCCTGCGCATTGCTCTCAAACCGCTCGAACACTTTCTCGTGCATCTCCGCTGGAATGCCGACACCGTCATCGCTCACGGCAAACACCACCATTCCGCCATCACGATGACAGGTGAGGCGGACATGCGATCCTTCATTCGAGAAGCCAATGGCATTTGAGAGCAGGTTGTAGAGCACCTGTTTCATACGGTTCGCGTCCGCAAGAACATCCTGGATCCCCGGCTCCACCTCGATGTGCAAACGGATACGCGCGCGCTGTAGCTTCTCATGGATGCCGGATACTGCGCTCTCAATGATATCTGCAATCGCAACCGGCTGCAGAGACAGCGCAAACGCACCGGCATCGATCGTCGCCAGATCCAGAATGTCATTGATGATCGTCTGAAGCGTGTTCGAGGAAACGTGAATATCGTTGAGATAGTCACGCTGCTTTTCATTCAACGGCCCGATGCGATCGCTGCTCAGCAATTCACTGAACCCGATGATGTTTGTGAGCGGCGTGCGTAGCTCGTAGGACATGTGGGAGACAAAGTCGTTCTTGAGCCGATCCGCCGCTTCGAGCGCCTCGGTCCGCTCGATCAGTGCTCGCTCCACCCGCATCTGGTCGGTGACGTCGATGAAC
>JBCAXC010000105.1:0-7289 GCA_038534255.1 Pseudomonadota bacterium | reverse complement strand
CGGTTGCGCAGGCGGTCGACATTTCCGCAATCGGTGCGACAGGCGGCGCGAACGTCTCGATGGTCGCGCTGTTTCTCCAGGCGCACATTGTCGTGAAGATCGTGATGGTCGGGCTTCTGCTCGCCTCTGTGTGGTCGTGGGCGGTGATCGTCGAAAAGCTTCTCACCTTTCGCGCCGCACGTCGCGCGACCGACCGGTTCGAGCAGATGTTCTGGTCCGGCCAATCACTGGAGGAACTTTACAGCGCACTGGCGCATCAACGCACGCAGGCGATGGGGTCGATGTTCGTCGCCGCCATGCGCGAGTGGAAGCGCACCGTTGAAGGCTCGCCAAAGTCGTTCCGAGGCATCCAGCTTCGCGTCGAGAAGGTCATGGACGTCACGATCAACCGCGAGATGGACCGGCTGGAACGGCGACTGCTGTTTCTCGCCTCGGTTGGGTCAACCGCGCCGTTCATCGGTTTGTTCGGAACGGTGTGGGGCATCATGACCAGCTTCCAGGCAATCGCGATCTCGAAAAACTCGAGCCTTGCCGTTGTCGCACCGGGCATCGCCGAAGCACTGTTCGCGACCGCGCTCGGCTTGCTGGCTGCCATCCCGTCGGTCCTGTTCTACAACAAGTTCAACAACGATGCGCAGCGCCTGTCGCAGCGTCTCGACAGTTTCGCTGATGAGTTTGCTGCGATCATTTCCCGCCAGGTAGACGTGCGAACATGAGCGCACGCACCGGCGTACCAACTGACCTGAGGATCTGAGCCATGGGTGCCAGTCTCGGTGGCGGAGGTAGCGGTGGACGACGCGGATCGCGTCGCGTCGCACGTCCCGCAATGAGCGAAATCAACGTGACGCCGTTCGTCGACGTCATGCTCGTGCTGCTCGTCATCTTCATGGTGACGGCGCCGCTGCTCACGTCAGGCGTGCCGCTCGACCTGCCAAAAACCAAATCGCAGGAAATCAGCGCTTCGAACCAGGATCCGCTGACGGTCTCCGTCAACAAAAAGGGGGAAATATTCCTCCAGGAAGCGAAGATCACGCTGAAGGATATTGGCGTCAAACTCAAAGCCATCAACAAGGGCGGGCTGGATGACGCTGTCTTCGTGCGCGGGGATACGGATGTCGACTATGGCCTCGTCATCAAGGTGATGGCGGAGATCAATCGCGCCGGGTTCTCGAAAGTCTCGCTGCTGACCAACGGCGAAGGGTGACCGGGCGCTGAACCGATGAAAACCGGCCTCTTCATATCCCTCCTGCTTCATGCTGGCATTCTCGCCTGGGCGGTCGTTTCGATCGAGCAGACGAAGCCGAAGGCCGCGCCCACGCCAAAGCCGATTGTCGTCGATATCTCGAACATTTCCGATCTGACCCGCGCGAAGAAGGGCGAGACGAAGAAGAAACCGCCGAAGAAAGCAGAGAAAAAACCACCGGTGAAGGCCAAGCCCAAACCGAAGGCGAAGCCCGTGCCGCAGAAAACGGCTGCACTGCCGCCACCAAAGTCAGAGCCGCCTCAGCCGAACCCGATCAAGGATCTGCTGAAAAAGAAGCCGCCGAAGCCGAAAGCCGAGCCGCCGAAACCGGTCGTTAAGAAGACACCGGATCAGACGATCAAGCCGAAGCCGAAAAAGGCGGAGAAAAAACCGGCGCCAAAGCCGAAACCAAAGCCGGTCAAGGCCAAGCCGAAACCGAAGAAAAAGGCTGAGGCAAAACCGAAGCCGCGCCCCAAGAAGGTCGTCCGCAAGACGCGCAAGAAAGTCGCGAAGCGCAAGGCGACCGACTTCGATACGGAGTCGATCGCCGCACTGCTGAACAAGATCCCGGACGCGAAGGCCGGTCCGAAACCGAAGAAAGTCACCCGCAAGCGCAAGGTCGCCGCCGTTGAAGCCGAGCAGGGCGCGCCAACCGGCGCCAATGACAAACTGACGGCGAGCGAGTTCGACTTCTTCATCCGCCAAATCGGCAACTGCTTCGGGATTCCCGCGGGCGCCAAGGACGCCGAGGACTTCCGCCCGACTGTGGAGTTCCGAATGCGCCGGGATGGCTCGGTTGACGGTGTTCCCAAGGTCGTGAACAACGTCAATTCGCCGTTCTTCCAGATTGCAGCAGAAGCCTCGGTCCGCGCCATCCTCGAGTGCCAGCCGTATTCGCTGCCGAAGGACAAATACGACGAATGGAAAAAAGCCAAAATCACGTTTGATCTCAAGGCGATGCTCGGGAACTAGATCCCGCGAACGTGAAACCGAATTGACGGCCTGGGGAGCGATCAGACGCTGATGTGGAACCCGTTTGCAGGTGGAAGACTGACGATCGCGATCGTGTGCGCAATGGTGATGACCCTGCTCGCAACAGCTCAGGCGCGCGCGATCGAGGGCACGGTCACGACCGGCAACGTTGACCCGATCCGCATCGCCATCCCGAAGTTTGCGGCAGGTGGCGGAGGCAACTCGGCTCAGGCTGTTGCCGTCGCGAACGTGGTCGCCGCAGATCTCGAACGCTCCGGCCTATTCGAACTGCTGGATCGTCAGTCGTTTGTCGCAAACCAGACCGACGTCGGCCGCACTCCCCGGTTCAGTGACTGGCGCGTTATCAAGGCACAGGCGCTCGTTCTGGGACGGTTGTCGGAAGAGCCGGGTGGCAAGATCAAGGCTGAGTTTCGCTTGTGGGATCCGGTTGCCGGACGCCAACTTGCCGGTCAGGTCTTCTCGACCTCAACGCGCAACTGGCGCCGGATTGGCCATATCATCGCCGACCTCGTCTACGAGCGGATGACCGGCGAGAAGGGTTACTTCGACACCCGCGTCGTGTTTGTCGATGAGAGTGGGCCAAAGCGCAAACGCGTGAAGCGCCTCGCGATCATGGATCAAGATGGCCACAACCTGCGCGTACTGACGTCAGGCCGCAATCTCGTACTCACGCCGCGCTTCAGCCCGTCGAACCAGCTCGTCACCTACATGAGCTATCGCGGTGGCCGTCCCCGCGTGCAACTGATGAACGTGGAGACCGGCGCGCAGGAGAATGTCGGCGAGTTCCCGGGGATGACGTTTGCCCCGCGCTTCTCGCCGGATGGTCAGCGCATCATCATGAGCCTCAACAATGGCGCCAACTCTGATCTGTTCGAACTCGATCTGCGGACGCGCCAGCGTCGCCGGTTGACGCAAACCGAGGCGATCAACACCGGCCCAAGTTACGCGCCGGACGGCGCCCAGATCGTCTTTGAGTCCGATCGCGACGGCGGCCAGCAACTCTACGTCATGAACGCTGACGGTTCCGCCCAGCGTCGCATCAGCTTCGGTGGCGGTCGCTACTCGACCCCTGTCTGGTCACCCCGTGGGGATCTTATCGCCTTCACCAAACAACAGTCCGGTCGGTTTCTCATCGGCGTCATGCGCCCTGACGGATCAGGCGAGCGTATTCTGACCGGTGGCTACCATAACGAAGGACCGACATGGGCGCCGAATGGCCGCGTCCTCATGTTCTTCCGTGAGACCCCGGGTGAGAAGGGCGGTCCGCGGCTCTACTCGATTGATCTGACGGGCTATAATGAGCGCCGCGTCCCGACACCCGCGTTTGCGTCCGATCCGGCTTGGTCGCCCCCGCTTGATTGAGACGCGCTTTCGATCGGGGGCGCGGCCCGCGTTGCCTGGTTGCAACGGAGCCGATTTCCCGGCCAACAACGGCCGAAGATCTTCACGTCTTATCAACCACTTGAAACCCCGCAGTTGAGGGATTCTCGCCGTCTGTTGCGGCGAATCTTAACGTGCCTTAACGCCTGTGACAGGGCGGCTCACGTTTCGTTGCATATCCGCACCTATAGGTCGCCAATGCGGGCGTGAAAGGCGTGCAGCCGTTGCGCTGAATCATGCGAGACCGCTAGGCGGATATTCGGCTACTCGCCGATTCTGCAGAGGAGAGAAGACTATGAAAAAAGCAGTGATTGTCGCTGTGATCGCAGCAGCAGCTCTGACAGCTTGCCGTAAGGAAGTCGCGCACGAATCGCTCAAGTTCGGCGCCGAAATTCCTGCCGCGACTGTTACTCAGTAAGCTGGGTGACGCTCCGGCTTCGGCCGGTCGCGAATGGCATTGGCTTGCGCACGCAGGTCAACTGGCTAGCGGAAAGCCACGGTGCCCATCCGGGTATCGTGGCTTTTTGCATTATGGCATAACGTCGGCCGGGCAAGCGCGTGCGCGACCAATTTCGCAGCGGCCACAATTTGGTGAAATGCGCGACGTACCGCCTGCCGAATGGGTACGGGCGCCGTCACGACGGCCTGCCATCGGCCACAGGCTGATGCGCGATACAGGAAATGTAAGGGGACTGCGATGTTGGACCTGCACGAGTTTGCGGCGTCGCGAGCGCGCGAAACCGGACATGGAAAACAGATCAGCCGCGCAGGGCGTTCATCGCGCATGATCGCTATCGCAGCGTGTGCCGCGTTGCTCGCCGGCTGTGCCAACCAGGGCAACAAACCGGGCGTCGGTCTCGCCGGTGGCGGCGCTGGTGGGCTGAACGGCACAGGCGGTCCGGTCAGTCCCGGCACGCAGAAGGATTTCTCCGTCAACGTCGGCAACACAGTATACTTCACAACCGACAGCTCGAACCTGACGCCCGAAGCGGAGCGGACGTTGCGCGCCCAGGCAAGCTGGCTCAACCGCTATCCGCGCTATACCATCACACTTGAAGGTCACGCCGACGAACGCGGCACGCGCGAGTACAACATTGCTCTCGGCGCACGTCGTGCCACGACGGTTCGCCGCTTCCTTGGTCAGTCCGGCGTCAACCCGTCACGACTGCGCACGATCAGCTACGGCAAGGAACGTCCGGTCGCCGTCTGCGATGATATCTCCTGCTGGTCACAGAACCGCAGATCCGTCACGGTGCTGAACAAACCCGCCGGCTCGTGAGGTTGCGTCGGCGAATCGTGGAACAACAGCGCAATCTCATCGCCGCCATGGCGCATGAATGTTGGGAATTGGCTGAGCCATGCCGTCACATCAAAGACTGACCGCAACGCCTCGTCGCCCGAGCCGGGCAGGTGCGAGAACTACAGCTGCCTTGGCCATCGGCGCGGCACTCGCGGTCGCATTGCTGTCCACCCCAGCGTTCGCGCAACAACAGAACGATGACGCGTTGAACGCTCGCATTGAGCAACTCGAGCAGCAACTCGTCGAGATGCAGGTCACGATCGGCACACTCGAGACGCTCGCCAAGGGGGGTGTCACGCGGGGCGCGACTTCAAACAACGGCGGCGGCCAGGCCGATGTTCGCCAACTCGAAATCCAGATCCGCGCGATGAGCGGACAGATTGCAGCGCTGTCGCGCGATGTCAGGGCTCTCCAGCAGGGTGGCAGCGCATCGACGGGATCGGTGTCGAACAACAGTTTCGTTGCACCGGCACAACCGACGTTTACACAGCAACCGGCCCCAGGTGCATTTGACGACAGCTCGGCTGGGGGATTTGGCTCCGTTACGGTCACGCCGGAAGGGGCGTCCTCTGGCGCGAGCGCGCGTCCGGCCATCCGGCCCTCTCAAGGCGTCACACGTGATCCGATCGGCTCCATCCTGTCCTCTGATGGCACATCGCAACCGCAGACCGCCCCACAGACGCGTGTCGCATCGGTGCCAGCCACACCGCGCGCGGCCTACGATGTGGCGTACGGTCATCTGCTCGACCAGAATTTCGGCGCCGCCGAGAGCGCGTTCGCCGCGTTCGTGAGTGATCATCCAGATGACAAGCTGGCCGGCAACGCGCAGTACTGGCTCGGCGAGTCCCACTATGTGCGTGAGAATTACCTCGAGGCCGCGAAAGCGTTTCTGACCGGCTATAAGCGCTACAACCGCAGCAACAAGGCGCCGGACAGTCTCCTCAAGCTGGCCATGTCGCTCAGCCGCCTGAACCAGAAGCCAAAAGCGTGTGCAGCCTTGAAAGAGTTGCAGCGCAAGTTTCCGAAAGCGCCAGCGCACGTCGCACGCCGCTCGTCTCAGGAACGCCAGCGCGCCGGGTGTTGATCGACCCGCAGCACGCCCCAAAAGCTGCCCTCCCGATCGCGGACGACGAAACTGACGCGCTCTTCGACGGGCTCCTGTCGTTCAATACGCTTCTCGTCGCCGTGTCCGGCGGGCGGGACAGCCTCGCGCTTCTGCTTCTGCTGTCGCGGTGGCACGACCGGCGGAAGCGTGCAGGCGACAACGTCCCCGCAATGCACGCGCTCACAGTCAACCACGGCATCCGGCCGGAGGCGCAAGAAGAGGCGGCCCACGTCGCGACAGTCAGCGCGCGGCTTCAGGTTCCACACACCACGCTCGAGCTCAATCTGTCAGCCGAGACCGCGCATGGGGGGCACGTCAGCCAAAAACGGGCCCGTGATGCACGTTACGCCGCACTCATCACTCACGCTTCAAATATCGGCGTGGATGCGATCGTGACCGGCCATCAACGCGAAGATCAGGCGGAGACGCTGCTGATGCGCCTCGCCCGAGGCTCAGGCGTTCGCGGCCTCGCAGGCATGGCGACAAGTCGTCCGCTGAGCGTCGACAACCACATCACGCTTTGCCGCCCCCTTCTAGACGTGTCGCGACAACGCCTGACAGCGACGCTGGAAGCCGTCGGTACCGACTGGCGTGATGATCCGAGCAACGAGAACACCGCGTTTGAACGGGCGAGGCTCGCCGCTGCCCAGCACACCCTTGATAACATCGGTCTGACAGCAACAAGCCTCAGCCGAACCTCGACGCGCCTGCGCGATGCCGATGATGCGCTGGATTGGGCAACACGTCAGGCACTCCGCGCCATCCCCGACCTGAACGCGTCCTGGTATGCCGCCGCCTGGGCCGCGTTGCCGCGCGCAACAGTGAGATCATGGCCTCGCGAGTTCCGGGTGCGGGCATTGGAGTATCTCGTCAGCGCTGTGAGCGGCAGCTTCGGCGCAACGGCGACAAATCCACTCTCGCGCTCGCGTCTTGAAGGGCTGGCCGCAAGGATCGGCGAAGAGGCTCCATTCACCGCGACCTTCGCGGGCTGCCGTATCATGGCGACCGAGCACGCAGTTCAGATCTGCCGCGAGCTCGGTCGCGCCGGGCCTTAGGGGCGAAGCGGTCGTCACGATCGAGCGAAGCATGGGCCATGATCTCCATGCGATCCGCCTCGCCGATCTGTGAAGGCGCGCTCAGGACGAAGCGTGCGTCCCAGAGCACCCGTTCGCCGCGTTTTGCCGCAACGATGGGCAGCCCGGCGCGACCGAGCTCGCGGCAGATCTGAACTGCGTGCTCGGTCGCCATGATACGGCAGCCCGCGAAGG
>JBCAXC010000104.1:0-7315 GCA_038534255.1 Pseudomonadota bacterium | reverse complement strand
CGAACCGACTGTTGAGGATACAATTTCCATCCTCCGCGGCCTCAAGGAAAAGTACGAGCTGCATCACGGCGTTCGCATTGCTGACACCGCGCTCGTCAGCGCCTCAACGCTCTCCAACCGCTACATCACGGATCGCTTTCTCCCCGACAAGGCCATCGACCTGATCGATGAGGCCGCGTCGCGCCTTCGCATGCAGGTCGACTCCAAACCGGAAGAACTCGACGAACTCGACCGGCGTCTCCTCCAGATGCAGATCGAGCGCGAAGCACTGCGTAAGGAAGAGGATGACGCGTCGAAAGAACGCCTCGCCGATCTCGAGCGTCAGATCGCAGATCTGGAAGAGGAGTCCGCAGCGCTGACGCAACGCTGGGAAGGAGAGAAAGATCGTCTCGCCGGTGCCCAGAAACTGAAAGAGGAGCTGGATGCTGCGCGCATCGAGCTTGAGCGGGTGCAGCGCAGCGGAGATCTCGCCCGCGCCGGTGAGCTGTCCTACGGCACGATCCCGCAACTGGAAGCCCGCCTCGCCGACGCTGAAAACGCCGAGCAGGAAGGCAAGCCGGAAGGCGGCCTTATGCTCGAAGAGTCGGTGCAACCGGATCACATCGCGCAGGTCGTCTCACGCTGGACCGGGATCCCGGTCGACAAGATGCTGGAAGGCGAACGCGATAAACTCCTCCGAATGGAAGATGATCTCGCGCGCCGCGTGATCGGTCAGGAAGAAGCTGTGACAGCGGTCTCCACCGCGGTGCGACGCGCACGTGCCGGCCTGCAGGACCCGAACCGGCCGATCGGCTCATTTATGTTCCTCGGCCCGACCGGTGTCGGCAAAACGGAACTGACAAAGGCGTTGGCAGCATTCCTCTTCGATGACGACCAGGCGATGATCCGGATCGACATGTCCGAGTTCATGGAAAAGCACTCCGTGGCACGGCTCATCGGCGCGCCTCCAGGCTACGTCGGATACGAAGAAGGTGGCGTTTTGACGGAGCAGGTTCGGCGCCGTCCCTACCAGGTCATCCTCTTCGACGAGATCGAGAAGGCGCATCCGGACGTTTTCAACGTGCTCCTGCAGGTTCTGGATGACGGTCGCCTAACCGACGGACAGGGGCGAACGGTCGACTTCCGCAACACGCTGATCGTCATGACCTCCAACATGGGTGCGGAGTACCTTGTCAGCCTCGGCGAGGGCGATGACGTGGATAGCGTGCGAGAGCAGGTGATGGGTGTGGTGCGGGCCAGCTTCCGCCCCGAGTTTCTGAATCGCCTCGATGATATCATCTTGTTCCACCGCCTGCAGCGCAACCAGATGACCGCGATCGTCGACATCCAGCTCGCTCGACTGCAAAAGCTGCTGACCGATCGCAAGATCACGCTGGAACTTGATGACGACGCCCGCACTTGGCTCGCCAACAAGGGCTACGACCCGGCCTATGGTGCGCGACCGTTGAAGCGCGTGATCCAGAAGGCGGTACAAGATCCGCTGGCCGAACTGCTGCTCGCCGGTACAGTTCGCGACGGCGAGACAGTCCGGATCACAACCGGCAACGGCACCCTCGTCATCAACGGCAGCGAGATCACAATGCCGGATCTCACCGGCTTCGGCCCCGGCCTCGCCAGCCGCACTGACGACGCGGGTGCCGGAGGGCAGATGCTCCACTAACGCAAAACTGGAAAAGCCGGACCCTCCGCCCGGCTTTTTACTTTTCGGAATGCAGGAAGCGCCTACCTGTTGAGCATCGACCGGTCGACATAGGACGCGACACGCTGTGCGACATCCTCACGGATGTCATCAGAGAGTTTCGAGACGATCACATCCAGCTTGAAATCTGATACCCCTTGGGCGCGCGCGAGCAGATGCCATGTCGCGGCATCGACGCGGGATTGGGGCACGCCAACACCGACGGCATAGAGCCGCGCCAACCTGTTCTGTGCCACCGGGTTGCCACGCTCGGCAGCGGAGCGAAAATACCACGCGGCGCGGTCAATATTTTTCTCCACACCGCGTCCTTTGAAGAGCATGACGGCATAATCGAGTTGGGCGGAGACCAGCCCGGCAGCCGCCGCCTTGCCCGTCCAGAGGGCCGCCTGTGCCTCATTCTGGGTGACGCCGAACCCGCGGGCATAAAGGGCACCGAGATCATACTGGGCTGTCTTGTCGCCAGCCTCCGCCGCCCGTTGCATGAGGCGCGCACCGCCTTCTTCGTCGATCGCGCGTCCGGTCCCAGAGAGATAGGCGAGCGCCAGATTGTACGTGGCGCCGATGTGGCCGCGCGTTGACGCCTTGGCAAAAAAATCTGCGGCCCGCACGGCGTTCTTTTCCACGCCAGTGCCTGTTGCATGGAGCACACCGAGCGCGAAAGCGGCGTTCTCATCGCCAAGCGCATCGGCGCGGGCGTACCATTGCGCGGCCGTCGCCGGGTCACGCGGAACGCCGAGACCTTCTTCGAGAATACGCCCGACAAGCGTATGCGCCGCCGGGTCGCCAGCATCGGCCGCAGTGCGTGCCCGCTTGAGCGCAGTGAGAAAGTGAGAAGTCTGGAAAGCCGCAAATGCCGGATCGCCTCCGGACGCTGCAGGCGCGTCAGGAGCCTGTTCCGGTGCAGATGTCGCTTTGGTCTTCACCGTTTTTTGGCGTTTCCGCTTGGATGTCGTCTGTTTCGCTGTCGTCTTCGCAGCGGGCGTTTCAGTCGTCGTCCGCTGCGACCACGAACTCGTCTCCGCACGCAACGCAGACACCGAGAGGCACAGCGTGGCCGCCAAAACGCTCACCGTTGCTACTCTCATGACTGGACGCGTCGCCATCGGATTAAACCTCCTCGAACGGGTGCGCTGCGGCGATGGCGTCGATCGCCCGAATGTGCGCCACGTCAACGCCAACACCCAGAAACTCCACACCCGCCGCCGCAAGCCGGGTGGCGTTGTCCGCATCCAGCCGCCCGAGCGTCACAGCCGGCACTTCGAACACCGTCGCCCACCAAAGCGCCAGCTCGACGTCATCGGTAATGTCGAAGGCGATGTAGTCCGCGCCCGCCTCAGCAAGCAGCATCGCGCGATGACGATCCGCGCCACAGGCCGCACCGACAATCGCATCGCCCCCAAGCATCTGTTTCGCCGCGTCAAACATTGGGACGTTCGCGGACTCCGTGGTGAGGTGCACGCCATCGGCCCCGAGGGTCTGCGCGGTCGCAGCATCATCAGCGATGAGCACGGCAACCCCATACCCCTGCAGCAGGCCAACCAGTCCGGCATCGGCCTGATGATTGAGTATAGCGGAAGCGACATCGCCCACCTGCACGGCCGCTTCGATCGCCGCCGCATCCGGCGCGTCTGTCTGGAGCCCCGGAGCGATCAACAGCCGGGGACGGGAGATTTGAGCAGCCATGGATGCCGGTTTTCAGTTGATTGAGCGCACCGCGCCGCCATACTGCCGGTGAATTCGGCAAACAAGAGGCCGCCGGGCGATCTGCGCCGTATCACGCCGCCGTAAGCCCAATCTCCACTTCCAAAGTCTGAGAGAAAGCCGCACCGTGTACAAGATCGTGATGCTCTTTTTCGCTGGCGTCGCCTGCATCCAGATGATCAGGCCGCTCGGCTGGCGCGGCCTCGAACGCCGTCAGGATGCGTGGAAGCTCGCAGCCGCCGGCATGGCCTTCATGCTCGTGACGGTCCTCTTCACGGCAGGTCTCAAAACCGGCGCTTGATAGCGGCCGTCACGCACGCACGTCCGCGATGCCCCCACCCGAAAGGCACCTCATGAAACTGCACCGCAATGGCGATCGCCCCATGCGCTCGGGCGATCCTGCCTACTTCACGGGGAGCGTGAGCGTTGAACCGATCGTCGAGGCGCCGGAACCGGCCCGCGTCCGCGCCCTTCGCGTGTCATTCGCGCCGGGCGCCCGCACCAACTGGCACACACATCCGCTCGGTCAGACACTCTACGTTCTGCATGGTACGGGGCTTTTCCAGACCGAGGGTGAAGACGTTGAGGTCATCCGCGCTGGCGACACGATCTGGATTCCGCCACACGAGCGGCATTGGCACGGCGCCGCTCCGGACACCGCGATGACCCACATCGCGATCCAGGAAGCGCTGGATGGCAGCAACGTGACGTGGCAGGAGCCGGTGAGCGACGCGGACTACAATGCGCCATAACTGCTGACGGGATGCCGCAGATGCCTGACATCATTCTCCACCACTACCCGCAATCTCCGGTTGCCGAGAAGGTGCGGGCTGCCCTTGGGCTCAAGTCCGCGACATGGCACGCGGTCGAAATACCGCGCATCCCGCCAAAGCCGGACCTGATGCCGCTCACCGGAGGTTATCGCCGCACACCCGTCATGCAGATCGGCGCGGACATTTATTGCGACAGCCAGTGCATTCTGCAGGAACTTGAGCGGCGCATCCCTGAGCCAACGTTGTTTCCCGGCCGCGACATCGCGACCCACATGTTGGCCGCTCGAATGATCGAGGACACGGTGTTTCTCGATACAGTCCGCATGGCGATCTGCGCAGATCTCGCCAGCGTGCCCGAGGCCTTGGCACAGGATCGTGGGCGTCTCTATTTCGGTTCCGATTTCGATCTGGAGGCGGAGGCCGCGGCGTTGCCGCACGCGCTGGCGCAACTCAATCTCGTCTATGCGCGGCTCGAGGCACAACTAAGCGACGGACGAAAATTCCTCACGGGCAACGCACCCGGCCTGCTCGATCTGACCGCCTATCACGTCATCTGGTTCTTGCGCGGCCGCTATGAAGGGGGCCCGAAACTGCTGTCGCAGTATCCCGCGCTCGAAGCGATGGAGGCGCGCATCGCTGCCCTCGGTCACGGCAGCCAGTCGGATCTCGAAAGCACAGCCGCCCTCGACATCGCCCGCGATTCCCAACCGACGACGCGCATGACCAGCGATCCGCTCGACCCGCAAAACCTGAAACCGGGTGAGCGGGTTGCGATCGCGCCGGTCGGCGATGGGGGAGACCCATCGGTCAAAGGCGCGCTTCAGGCGATCACGAAAGAGACGGTGAGCATCCTCCGTGATGACCCACGGGTCGGTGAAATCTGCATCCACTTCCCGCGTGCTGGCTATCGCGTGACCTCGCTGGACTGAGCTGCAGCCCACTTACCTCCTGCTGTCATTGCCGTGCCTGCAGCGCTGCCAGATAGCGCGCCGCATCATCCACACCGCGCTCACGCGCCATCGCATACCAGCGCGTCGCCATATCGCGATTGCCCGGAACACTTCCCGGCGTGTTCGCGTCGAGCCACGTCTCATCATGCGCGTGTGCCAGCATCAGCGCAGCTCGGCCACTTCCGGTCTCAGCCACGTGAAGGAGGATGAGCCGCGCCGCTGCTACATCGCCGGATTGGAGCAGACGCGAAGCTCGCTCCATCAACCGCGTCTCGGCTTCCGGCGAGAGTGCGGCCGCGCTGGCCAAGACGTTTTTCTCTTTCGCATCCGTTGCGCTGTTCGACGCGAGTGCAGAAAGCGCAACCGTTGCGGTGTTGTCGTCCTTCGCTCCCTCGGTCACGTCGCCCGGTTGGGCGACTGGACGCTGCGCGGCAAGACGCGCCTCCATTTCCGCAGGTGTTGCGTCATCCCGCTCGGGGCTGGCAGCGCCTACGGATTCATCCGGCAACGCGGCGGAGGCGTCTTCGGGGTGCGCATCGTCCCGCTGGCTGGACGTTCCGAAAACTGTCGTCGGAAGCGTGCGTTTGCGCGAAACGTCACTCACTGGAGCGTCAGTCTCCGCGCCGCCAAACCCCAGTGAGGCGGAGACCTGCCGAACCTCATCGAACGGAGATGAAGCCGTGCCGAGCTCGCCCATGCTATTTTTCAGAAACTGCGCACCGCCGTAGCCCGCGAGGATCGAGAGCACCATGGTCCCGAGACACAGCATCAGCGTATTGCCGCGGCGCGGTGGCTCGATGTCGTCATCCTGCTCGCGTGAAAGCCACTCTGGTATCGCATCGCGAGTATCCGGCAGGACATCATCCTCGCCAACCGGCTCCCCGACGGGCGCGCTGACCGGCCCGTTGACTGGAAAGGACTGCGGAAGCGCGAGCGCGGTTGTTTGACCGCTGTGCACATGTCCCACCGCATCGCTGCCCGTGCGCGGATGATCCGTTTCCGAAGGGTATTGCGGATGAAAATTTGCGAGAGGTGGCGCTATGGCGCGTGGCTCTTTCAACGGCGTCCGGGGTGCAAACATCGGCGTATCCGAATGCGGCCGCGGCAGAGGCGCTCGTCGGTCATGCCCCGCGCTGCTGTGCCCACCCTCCGTCTGAGGTGCCGCAGTCTGCGGTTCCACAGGCTCCCCCGCGCGTTGCGCAGGGTTGGGATGCGCCCCGTCTCCCGGCCCTATCATCCGATGAATTTTCTGACTGAGCGCATCGATGATGGCATCGCGCGACTGGGCATCTCGCAGTCCGTCATGCGATTGTCCTGAGCGCTCGCCTCCATCGTCCGGCCAACGCTCACCAGGCGATTGTTCCGTCTCGGCCTGGTCAGCGACCGTTTGCAAGCGGTCGGAGAGCCGCGTTGTGTGAAGCACGGTTTTCCGGATTGTGACCGTGTCGTCACGTGAGCGCTGCGCGCCGTGATCGGCGCCGGAGATGTGACAGCGTGGCGCTGCCTGTGCGTTGTTTGTCATGGAGTGGTCCCAGCCCTGCTTGCGCCAGAGATAAATGTGACAGGCGCATGATGTGTCATGGAGAAAAATGAGTGGCGTAGGCTACTGCACGCCCGCGCGACCGCGCCGCCACTCGAGAAACTTCTCGAACAACGCGTCCTGGTCGAGTGGCCCGGACGATACGTCAGCCGCCGCCACGTTCTGATCGAGGAATGCCGAAAAGCTCACCTTAAGCCGGTCCCGGCCTTCGAGCGCATTCTCGGCCAACCACGTTTGTGCCGCCGAGAAGCGCGTCCACCCCGGCAGTTCGGCTCCCAGATTGACCTCCCGCCACTTCGGATGACGCGGTGCCTTTCGGAATCGGTGGATCGAGGCGAAGAACGTATCGACGAACTGAGAGACACGGCGATAACGGTCCGTGTCCGATGGCCAGTTGTAGACCGCCATGACAGCGCCAACGGCGATCGACCGCACTGGCGTCTCCGCATCGACAAGCGCCGGATAATCCTCCGCAGAGAACGTGGCCGGCAGATAACTCTCCTGCAACGCAGCATCGTACGGCACATTCAGCAACCGCAGACCGTAGTCCGCCTTGAGATCGCTCACCGCAGTGGCAGGCTTGCCCGCGACGAATACCGTCGCCGCGACTTCTCCCGTGCGGATCTTCTCGATCGCGAGCGCCTGATCATGG
>JBCAXC010000103.1:0-7350 GCA_038534255.1 Pseudomonadota bacterium | reverse complement strand
ACCGCGGACCATGCGGGAGATGCGTTCGATCTTGCGGGTGTAGGGCTCGAGCGCATGCGCGACCTCCTGCAGGCACGCGATGCCTTCCTCGCTCAAAATGCGGAACGCGGATGTGATGCCGAGTGATGTCGGGCAGGACGCAATCGTCGCGTCGTCGTAACCAAGTGCGGCCAGATCAACGATGGTCGTTGGGGTTTCGATCTGCAGATGGCGCGCCGCGTCGAACTTCGGCTCCTTGGCAAGTGGCGGGAAACCTTCCGGGACCGTTTCAGGAAAGGTGAGCGCGTTCGCGAGCGGGGAAGCCATTGCGATCTCCATGGTCAAAGTGCGTTGGTGGCAAGTCCGGGCATCCGCGCCCAGCGTCAAAGGACGTGATGGTAGGCCTCGTCACGGGCTCTATAAAGCGCTGGACACGACAGAGGCCGGGTAGCTTGCGCCACCCGGCCTCCGGCCTTGATTTGAAATGTCAGCGCTGTGTCAGAGCGTCGGCATGATCACTGTGTCGATCGCATGGACGACGCCGTTTGACGCTTCCACGTCGGCTGCCGTGACCGTCGCATCGTTTACGCGCACGCCGTCGCTTGCGTCGATGGTGACGTCCTGACCCTGAACGGTTGTCGCCGTCGTGTTCTTGCCGTCGAGGTCAGCAGAGAGCACCTTTCCTGGCACCACATGGTAGCTCAGGATTGCAGCGAGCTGCTGTTTATTCTCCGGTTTCAGCAGGTTTTGCAGTGTCTCCGGCGGAAGTTTGGCGAACGCCTCATCTGTCGGCGCGAAGACCGTGTAGGGGCCGGAGCCCTTCAACGTTTCCTCAAGCCCTGCGGCCTTCACTGCGGTGATCAGCGTGCTGAACTGCCCGGAGGCCTCCGCCGTCTCCACGATGTCCTTTTGGGACGCGTGGACCATGCTGAAGCCTGCGCCGATTGGCAGGGCAATCATTGCAACAACCAAAAGTCTCCTCAGAACGTTCATGACGAACTCCTTTCGAGGTTTGCTGATTTGGCGTGTTCCCATCACAGCGCGGGTTGTTGGGGGGAAGCGCTGCGATGTGCGCAGAAGGTTAGGCTTCGAAATGAGAAGGGGAAGAGGAAATATCGGGGCAGGCGGTCGCAGGATATGGGTTGTGCTGAGAATAAGTGATAACGGGAATTATTCTCTCTTTTTTGTGCGGAGCCGCCTCACAGAAACGAATACGGATCCACGTCCACCTGAAGGCGGAGATCGCCTTTGGCGGGGGGGATGTTGTCGAGCCAGCCGCGGAGATAGGCCTGCAGGTCGATCTCGCGTGGGGCCTTGATAAGGATGCGGAAGCGGTGGCGGCCGCGGATGATCGCGAGTGGCGCTTCGACGGGGCCGAGCACCATGATGGATGTTGCAGGCGGCGCGCTGCGCGCGACGAGGCGGGCGTAGTCTTCGGCCGCCGGCTTCATCTTCGCGGAGACAATGAGCGCGGCGAGACGGCCATAGGGTGGGTAGACGGCGACCTGGCGCTGCAGGATTTCACGCTCGAGAAATAGCTCGCGATCGCCGGAGATGGTGGCCTGCATCACCGGGTGTTCGGGGAGGTGCGTCTGGATGAGGCCGCGGCCTTCGGTGCCGGTTCGCCCGGCGCGTCCGGTGACCTGCGCGAGGAGCTGAAAGGTGCGTTCGGCCGCACGTGGGTCGGCCTGTCCGAGACCGAGATCTCCATCAACGACGCCGACGGTCGCGAGGTGCGGGAAGTGGTGGCCTTTCGCGACGATTTGCGTGCCGATGATGATGTCGGCTTCGCCAGCCGTGATAGCGGCGAGGATGTCGCGCATCTCGCTCATGCCAGGCGTCAGGTCGCTTGAGAGGATCGCGAGGCGGGCGTCTGGCCAGATGTCGCGGACTTCCTCGGCGACGCGCTCGACGCCCGGACCGCACGGGATCATCGAGTCCTGATCTCCGCACTTCGGGCAGGTGCGCGGTAGTGGGGTGTTGAACCCGCAATGATGGCAGGTGAGGCGGCCGCGGAACCGGTGCTCGACGAGATACGCCGAGCATTGCGGGCAATCGATGCGATGGCCGCAGGATTTGCAGAGCGTCAGCGGTGCGTAGCCGCGCCGATTGAGAAACAGCAGTGACTGCTGCCCTTTGCGGGACGTCTCTGTGATGGCATCGACGAGTACAGGGCTCAGCCATCGGCCACGCGGGGCCGGGTCTTTCCGCATATCGATTGCGGTGATCTCGGGCAGTTCTGCATCGCTGTAGCGCTCGGTCAGGCGGATGTGCCGGTACTTGCCGTCGCGCGCATTGACCTGGCTTTCAATCGACGGCGTGGCGGAGGCGAGAACTACGCTTGCCTTGCCGAGATGCCCGCGCACGACCGCCATGTCACGCGCCTGATAGGTGACGCGGTCTTCCTGCTTGAAGGCGTTCTCGTGTTCTTCGTCGACGATGATGCAGCCAAGATCATGGAAGGGAAGAAAAAGTGACGAGCGTGCGCCGATGATGGCTTGCGCCTCGCCGCTCGCGACGGCTTTCCAGATGCGGCCACGTTCGCCTTGCGAGATCGCGGAATGCCACTCAAGCGGGCGGCAGCCGAACCGCTTTTCAAAACGTGCAACGAACTGACCGGTGAGCGCGATTTCCGGCAACATAATCAAGACCTGACGACCCTGGCGCAGGCACTCGGCCGCCGCCTCGAAATAAACTTCCGTTTTGCCGGAGCCAGTGATGCCGTCGAGCAGGGAGACGGAGAAATTTTTGCCACGGATCGCGCTGCGCAAGGTTTCTGCAGCCTGATCCTGCTGTTCGGCGAACTCGGGGATTGCGTGCTCTGCGTCGGGAAACGGGAAGCCGGCGTCCGGCATTTCGCTCTGGACGAAGGTGCCCGACTTTACCAGCCCGTCGATCACGGCTGTGCTTACGTCGGCGTCTCGTGCAAGGCTTGCCTTTGGGCGGATGTTGCCGTCAGTCGCTGCGGCAATGGCGCGCTCGCGACCGGGCGTGAGCCTTGGTGGTGGGGGGCCGATGAGGCGGACCCCCATCCGCGGGCGCTGATACTCGAACGCGGCGTTCGCCGACATCATCAGGCGGACGACCATGCCGAGCGGCGTGAGCGTGTAGCGCGCGACCCACTCGGCAAAGCGCATTGAGATCTCAGGTAGTGGCGGGACGTCATGCGCGCGGATGAGCGCTTTCATCTTGGCTTCGTCGACGGGTTTGCTGGATGTATCGATCCGCCGGTCCCAGACGATGCCGATGCGTTCCTGCGGGCCAAACGGAACGCGCACGAATGTGCCGGGCGCCGCGTCGACATCGTCGTCGACCAGATAGTCGAAGGTGGTGTCGAGCAGCATCGGCAGCAGCACGGGTACACGCTGCATCAAGGGCGCGTCGCCGGGCGCCGCATATGTCAGCAGACTGTCCACCGGGCAAACGGGAGCCTTTTCAAAGGGGGGTGGGCTCGCTACGGGTACGAGACGAATCGAACAAGAAGAACATAGCGCAAACATCGCGCCCGTTTTCGGGCAGAGGTTGCATCGCCATCGGGAGTGCCGTCCATGAAATTTTTCGTCGATACTGCGGATGTGGAGGAGATCCGCGAGCTGGCTGACACCGGCCTGCTGGATGGTGTGACGACGAACCCTTCACTGATCGCGAAGAGCGGGCGGGATTTCAAGGAAGTTGTGGCGGAGATCTGCGCGCTGGTCTCAGGTCCGGTCAGCGCGGAAGTGACCGCAACGGAAGCTGACGCGATGATTGCGGAGGGGCGGAACCTCGCGGAGATTGCCTCCAATGTCGCGATCAAGGTGCCGCTGACGTGGGACGGGCTGAAGGCCTGCAAAGCGCTTTCGGGTGACGGCCATCAGGTGAATGTGACGCTCTGCTTTTCGGCGAACCAGGCGTTGCTGGCGGCCAAAGCCGGGGCGACATTTGTCTCCCCGTTCATCGGGCGGCTCGACGACATCGGCATCGATGGCATGGAGCTGATCGAGGAGATCCGCGTGATCTACGACAACTACGCGGCGCTTGAGACGGAAATTCTTGCCGCCTCGATCCGGACAGTGAACCACGTGAAGCAGTCGGCGATGGCGGGCGCCGACGTCGCGACAGTGCCGCCGTCTACGCTGAAGGCACTCGTCAAGCATCCGCTTACGGACGCCGGGCTCGACGCGTTTCTCAAGGATTGGGCGAAGACTGGGCAGAAGATTTTGTAGTCGAAAGGTGCGTCTCAGTCGTCGATTACGATTTGATCCGGGGCGGCGATCCAGCCGTGTTTGGTTTTGGGTGAGCCGCGGGTCGGGTTGGGGCCGGCGTAGGCGATGATGGCGGCCTTGAGCCCGGCGCCGTCGAGAGGTGGTTTTTTAGCCGCGGCGCGCTTTGCGAGGATGCGGGCGGCGAGTGCCGCAATGCGGGGGACGGCGTAGCTCGTTCCTGAGACGGTCGTGCGCCCGCCATCAAAGGCGATGGCTTCAATATTTTCTCCGGTCGTGGCGATGTCGATCGTCTCCGACCCGGTATTGTTCTCCGGTGGCCAGCGACCAAACACATCTGTCGAGCCGACAACCAGCACATTCGGGAGTTTGAAGGCGGCGGGATAGATCGGCTGGTCGTCAACGTTGCGACCTTCGTTGCCGGCGGAGACGATGATCAGGACATTCGGCAGCAGCTCGGCTGCGGTTTTGAAGGGCTCCCAATCTTCCTGCCGGTAGCCGCCGAGTGGCATAGCGACGACGCGAGCGCTTGTGTAGGAGATGTGACCGAGAATCTCTGCAAACGCGTCAGGCTTTCCAGCGGCGTAACGGAATGGCAGCAGTCGCGTGCCAGGCGCCTCACGGAGAATAATGCTGGCGACGGACGTGCCGTGACGACGCGGATTTTCGCGGGTGTCGCCAGGTTGAGCGTCAAATGGGGTGAGGTCGTCATCCTCGTAATCGTAACCTTTGATGTCGCCTTCGCCGTCGCGGGCAAGACGGCTGGCGATCTGCGGCAGTGTGTAGTTTACGCCGGTGTCGATATGAGCGATGGCGATGCCGCCCGGGTCGAGGCCGGGTGGGACTTTCGGTTCCTGCGCGATTGCACCGGGCGCCGTTGCGACTGACAGGGCCAGGAACCACGTCGTGAGAGTGACCAGGCGATACTGTCTGGGGGGACGCACGTCACCCGCCATCAATTCGCCAGCGCGGGTGAGGCCCCGTGAGGCGTCGTCGTTTTCCGCGACACAGGACCGAACGGGCCGACGGTGCGCTCCAGGAAATCGGCCATGCCGGAGATGTCGTCGAGATCGAACGATGGGCGGTGGCGGCTCCCGACGGGGTGATCCGCTGCGACGGCGAGAACCAGCATGTCGCACTCGGCGATCGGGCGTTTGTCGAAGGCATCAAAGCGGCGGGCCTCGATCTTCGGGATCGGATGGGACTTATATCCCTCGACGAGGATCAGATCGCAGGGCGCCAGCTTCGCGATGACGTCATTGAGGTCAGGTTCCGGCTGGCCGCGCAATTCGCCAACGATGGCCCAGCGTTCGGGAGACACAACCGCGACCTCGCCGGCTCCAGCTGAGCGATGACGTGCGCTGTCGGTCGTGCCGCCGTCGATCTCAAAGCGGTGATGCGCGTGCTTTATGGTCGACACTTTCAGACCGCGTCTCGCGAACTCTTCGACGAGGCGGACGGTCAACGTCGTCTTGCCGGAGTTCTTCCATCCGACGATACCGATTACAGGCGTCACGCAGCGTTCCCGTTGTCAGCCGTCGCGACCAGAGTCGGCCAGCAGCCGCTCCGCAGTCGCAAGGTCTTCCGGGCGATTGGTGTTGAAGAAAGGATCAACACCGGCGCCCGTGAGCGCGAATTCCGACGTGACGGTATCATGACGGTCGGTCCAGTCCAGCACCTTTCGCGTGCCGTCGTGGAGTGCAGCCTCAAGGTCGTCTCCGAGTGCTACAGGCCAGAGGCCGCAGACCGGGTGCGTGCGCCCGCCGGATGCTGCGAGGACGATGCGGACCGGGTGCCCGTCCCGGGCGCTTTCGAGTGCGGCGACCAGGTTGTCTGGCAGGAACGGTGCGTCGGTCGGTGCGGTGAGGATGTGGGTTGCGCCAGCGATCCGCCCGGCTGCCCGCATGCCGGCGAGAACGCCAACGAGTGGGCCGACATTGCCTTCGATGGGATCGGCGATTACGGGCAAGTCGAAGGCGGCGAAGCGCAACGGGTCACCGTTTGCATTGAGGACAAGGCGGGAGACCTGCGGCCCGAGGCGCGCAATGATGTGCGCCAAGATGGTTTGGCCACCGAGATTGCGCAGGGATTTGTCGCCACCACCCATGCGGCGGGATCGTCCGCCCGCTAGCAGCACACCGAGTATATGCTCTGTCATCGCGCTCTATTCCGCTGCGTCGCGTTGGGCGTCAGTTTGAACGGTGCCCTTGACCTGCTTGCCGGAGTTTTCCTCCGTGCCCGTGTCGGTCACGGCATCGAAGTCGATCCGGTCCTGACCGGCGAGCGCGATGAAGCGTTTGCCTTTGGCGCGGCCGATCAAGGTTAGCCCGGCCTGCCGCGCGAGATCGACACCCCACGCCGTGAACCCCGAGCGAGAGATCAGAATGGGCAGGCCCATGTGGACTGTCTTGATGACCATTTCACTCGTCAAGCGGCCGGTCGTGTAGAAAATCTTGTCGGTCGGATTGATCTTGTTGAGGAACATGTAGCCGGCGATCTTGTCGACGGCGTTGTGACGTCCGACGTCCTCGACATAAAGTAGCGGTTCATCGGCGCGGCAGAGCACGCAGCCGTGGATGGCACCGGCCTTGAGATATAGGCTCGGCATCGTGTTGATCTGCCTGGAAAGCGCGTAGATCCATGAGGTCTTGAGGCGGGCGTCGCCGGCGAGGTCGACATCCTCAAAGGCTTCCATCAGATCGCCGAATACCGTGCCCTGCGCACATCCGGAGGTGCGGACCTTCTTTTTGAGCTTTTCCTCGTAGTCGGTCGCGCGCGCCGTGCGCACGACGATGGTGTCGATGTCAGCTTCGTAGTCAATGCCGGTGATCTCATCATCGTTGCGCAGCATGTGCTGGTTGCGGAGATAGCCGACGGCGAGCAGATCGGGATGATCGCCGATCGTCATCATCGTCACGATTTCCTGCGCGTTGAGATAGAGCGTTAGGGGACGTTCGGTCACGACGGCGGTCGTTACGGGCGCGCCGGTGTGGTCAATCCCGTCCACGGGCGTCGAGAGGCGCGGGTCTTCCGGCGCGGGGACAATGGTGTTCGGGGCAAGTGGTGCGGGCGGTGTGGTCATGCGCGCACTCCTATCATGTCGCGATTTCTGATGTCTTTGTTTCGCCGCGTGGCGGTGAGCGGTTGACCCGACATTCCATGTTGCCGG
>JBCAXC010000102.1:0-7413 GCA_038534255.1 Pseudomonadota bacterium | reverse complement strand
TGTTGTGGCGGCAGAGCAGCTCGTCAAAGTGCCGGACGCTGTCGACGACATCACGGCCTGCGGTCTGGTGGTGACGTACGGGACCGCGATCCACGGGCTGAAGGATCGCGGGCAGGTCCAGCCGGGCGAAACGGTTGCCGTGCTCGGTGCGTCTGGCGGCGCCGGTCTCGCGGCGGTCGAGGTCTCCAAACGGCTCGGGGCGCGGGTCATCGCGGCGGCATCGTCGCCTGAAAAGCTGGCCGTCTGCGCAGCGTCGGGCGCTGACGTGCTCGTGAACTATGCCGAAGACAATCTGCGTGACGCGCTGAAAGCAGCGACGGACGGCAAGGGTGTCGACGTGGTCTATGACTGCGTCGGTGGGCCTTACGCGGAGCCTGCAGTGCGGGCGATGGCGTGGGGTGGCCGGTTTCTGGTGATCGGCTTTGCGGCCGGTGATGTGCCGAAAATTCCGCTTAACCTGCCACTGCTCAAGAGCTGTGCGCTGGTCGGGGTGTTCTGGGGCGGTTTCGTCGAGCGTGACGTCGCAGGCCACCGGGCGAACATGGAGGATATGCTCCAATGGGTCGCTGATGGCGGATTGAAGCCGCACATCCACGCAACCTATCCGCTTGACGACATCCGCGAGGCGATTGGTGTGATCGCGCGGCGTGAGGCCAAGGGGAAGGTTATCCTGACGCTTTAGTCTCCGTCGACGCGCCGTGCCGATATCAACCATGTTCGACGGCGTACGCTGCGCCTCACGTGCGGATGTGCGAACCGACGGAACGGATGGGCAGTCAGGCGCATTGAATAACGGTATCTGGCAGCGGGATTGCAATCCTGCAGGCCGACGTCTGATGGGAGCGACACTCTGTACAATGCGTTTTTGGGTTGGCATGCCAACACGGGCGCGGTAGACGGCGTGTGGTGGTTGTGTGGCAAAGGCAGTGTTGTGGTCGGGTTGTTGGATCGAATTCAAAGTGCGGGCGCCGAGACATTTCGAGGTCTTGCAGAAAAATTCTCCGCGATCGTGGTATTCGGCGGTGCTGCGATAGGCTCAGCAGCGATTTTCCTCGCCGTTGAAGGCGCAAGCTTCGAGGCATGGTCCTCGGCCCACTATGGAGCGGGCGACAAGCACCTGCAGGCTGCCAAGGTGGTCAAGCTTCCGCCAGTTGACGATGCGATGGCGACGGCCCTGATCGTCCCGACCCGAGATGATGACTTTTCGCAGTCACTTCGCAACACACGGAAGTGGCGTCGGCGTACGGGGTCGAACAACTCGTCGAAGTATATCCGCAAAGTGCGGCGCTCCAATCTGATTGGGAGCAATGGCGGGGACCTGTTCCTCGATCCGTTCTCACAGTACGGGCAGCCGAAGCGTCGGCATACACCGCAATCCGGCCTCTACCGTACGATGTGCGTGCGGTCCTGCGACGGGTTCATGTGGCCGGTGAGCTTTTCAACGTCTAAGCGCAACCTAGGCGTGGATGAAAATGTCTGCCGCTCGAGCTGTGCTGCGCCGACCCGCCTCTACTATTATGAGAACCCAGGCCAGGAACCGACGGACATGGTTGACCGGCGCGGTCGCCGCTATAGCGCCTTGCCGACGGCATGGCGTTTCCAGCAGCAGCACGTTGCGAGTTGCAAGTGTCGTCCGGACCCATGGGAAGGGCAGGCGCTTGCGAAACACAAAATGTACGCGACGCTGCAAGCTGAGGGACGATTAAAGTCGTATGTGCGCAAGACCAGTCGCAAGGCGCGGCGTATCGCACGTCGTTCGTCCGTCGGGTACGTCGTTGCGAACTCCAGTGTGACGCAGATTCCGACTTCGGCAACGAAACGGCCTTCTGCCGAACAACCGAAGCGCCGTCGTGCGCGTACGTCCCGCTCTTTCGCCAATGCGCGCGGGTTTGGCGCGCCGAAGGTGAAGGTTTATCGTCCGAAGTCGACGAAGACTTATAGCCGTCGTCGGAACGACTTCAGCCGCGCGTTTCAAACGAACCGGTAAGTGGTCGAAACTGGGACAGCCGGTTACCTCACAGTCAGAGAATAGCGCGAATTTTCGCCTGTTCCTTCAGGGATTGTTTTCCCTGTTGAACGTATCGTCGCGGCCATAGCGTCGGGCTGTGGGTTGTCGGGCGGTTGGGTTCTGACAGTGTTGCGTATCGTCCATGACCGTTTTTTCTCCGCGTTCGCTCGGAGCGTTGCGTTTGCGCGCGCTCGCGGCGACACCGCCGCTCTTCGCCATACTCTGCATTGCGCTCGGCGTCTCCCGAGGTGAGGCGGCGCAGTACGCGCCGGCGGATTTTGCACCTGCCAAGGCGACCTCGGCAATCGCGCCGACAGGCTATGTGACCGCGCATCAAATGCCGGACCGGTCGGTACGCGTGGCGCAGTCGAACAATCCGTTGGCTGCTTTTTTCAGCATTTTTCAGGGCAAGCCGAAAAACAAACCGGTGGTGGTCCGCCCGCAACGGCAGCGCGGGCCTGTCATCCAGCAGCTGCCAGGGGGTGGACGCCGGATTTTCAATCCGTTCTTTGCCAATGGGCAGCGGCCACAAAGTAAGTTGCCTGATGCTCGCCCGCGCCACATGGGACGGCGTACGATGTGCGTGCGGATGTGTGACGGATACTATTGGCCAATGCGGCGGGGCGGAAGCAACGCCAGCTTGATGACGGACAGCCAGAAGTGCGAGTCCCAGTGCTCAAGCCCTGCGAAGCTCTTTATTCTCCGCTCAAGCACGGACAACATCGCGGATATGCGCAGCCTCGACGGGCAGCGATATCGTCAGCTGGATAACGCGTTCGCTTATCGCAAGACGTTCAACCCGTCTTGCGGATGTCGCGCGAAGCCGTGGAGTGAACGCGCACAATTGCGGCATAGGCAATATGCGGCGGTCGGGCGCGAACGTGCGCGCATCGCATTGAAGAAGGTGCAGCTCGATCTGCGGTCAACACTCAAGCCGGCGAGGCTGTCGCTCACTGCGCTCGAGGCGGAGCCGGTTTCGGACGGCATCAAGCGGTTCTGGGATCCGGCGCTTCCTGTCCGGAACCCCAGTGTCCGCACATCTCAGAGGTTGTCGGAGCCTGGACCTGTGGCGCGGTCTCGCACGGCTGTTGCTCAGAAACCTGGCGATCAGAAGCTCTCCGGAATTGACGCGGCGTCAGCCTCCTCGCTGGCAGCGCGGAAAGTTTCGGCGTTGAAAAATTGGCTGCGTGCAGATGTTTTCGCGGGCGAGGCAACGTCGAAACCGGCAAAGCCAGACGTGATGAGCGGCCTGAAACTGCGATCAACCGTTCACTGACGCTGACGGCGGTTGAGCGCGGAGCGTTACGGAAACACGGCGGCGTGGCAATCCATCGCTTTGGCGAGGGCGATGTCTTTTTCCGTCAGACCACCGGCGTCGTGCGTGGTCAGCGTGACGTCGACCCGGTTATAGACGTTCTCCCACTCCGGGTGATGGTCCGCGACCTCGGCTTCCAACGCGGCCGCAGTCATCCATGCGAATGCCTGCTTGAAATCCTTGAACTTGTAGGCGCGCTGGATCGCGTCGCGATCATCACAGGCTTTCCAGTCCGGCAGACCCTTCATCGCTTCGGCGCGCGCGGCGCTATCAAGTTTGCTGGTCATGTGGTGCTGGCTCCTGTTCGAGATCAAAGTGTGCTTCCACGCGATACGGCCCGCCGCCGCGAGACCTTCCGGATGAGAGGGCGGTCATCACGTGTGACCGAAACGGAGGTAAATCCGTGCGGCCGTGTTCGCCGAGTGCGCGTGCCACACCGGCAGATGGGGCACGGGTCATGCGTGCCAGCGTGACGTGCGGTGCGAATTTCCGACCATCCGGTTCGAGGCCGACGTCCTGCGCGATCCGCTCCACCTGGCGTCTGAGGTTATCGAGCGCCTCCGTCTTTTCGATCCCGATCCAGACGGCCCGCATATGGCTGTGGCCAAAGCATCCGAGCTCCGTCGGGGTCAAGTCGAGGGGGCCTTGATCGAGTTCGGACAGGTGTTCGCAGATCTCGTCCAGCGTCGGTTCTTCGCAGGTGCCGAGAAATCGCAGCGTCAGGTGCATGTCGTCCGGGTCCACCCAGCGCGCGTCCGGAATGGCCGGGCGTATCATTGCGATGCGTGTGCGAATTTCCGTCGGCAGCTGGAGGGCGATGAAGGCGCGGATCATCCGTCGGTCCGTGCCGTGCGAGATTTGAGAATGCGGGTGATGAGGGCGTTCACCTTCGGCGTGAGGCGCGCCACGATCTTTTCGACGCCCGCGCGGTTGGGGTGGATCCCGTCGATCTGGTTGAGTTTGCGCTGCATCGCCACGCCTTCCAGAAAAAATGAATCGAGAAGGGCGTCATGCTTTTTCGCGAGATCAGGAAATGTGGCGTCGAAGGCAGTGTAGTAATTGCGCCCGGTGTTCCGCGGCGCCTTCATGCCGAGCAGCAGGATGTCGAGTTTCTGCGCTTTCAGTTTCGTGAGAATGGTGTCCAGATTCTTGCGCATCCGCTTCGGCGAGAGACCGCGCAGGAAGTCGTTGCCGCCGAGGAGCACCATCGCGCCGTCCGCGTCATTCGGAATGGCCCAATCGTAACGCGAGAGCGCGGCGGCGGTTGTGTCGCCCGAGACGCCGGCGTTCACGATCTCGAGATTCGGATACTGGTCGCGTAGTGCTGCCTGCATCTTGGCGGGGAAGGCGTCTTCGGCGTCGAGGCCGTAGCCCGCGATGAGGCTGTCGCCGAACGCGACGATCTTTATCGTGGCCTGCGATACGGCTGCTGTCGGCGTTAACTCCTGCGCCAGCGTCCGCGTTACCCATCCCGCTTGCAGAAGCGCGATGGTGACCACGACCCAAAGCGGCCAGACGCGATGCAGGCGCGCCGAGTGGTTGATTGATCTCATGGAGCCTCCGATATCGTAGCGGAACGCAACACTGCGTGCGCCGTAGACTGCCGAGATACAGAGGGCGCAGGCCCTGACGTGGTGGCTGGCGACCCAATCCTCAAGCAGGGCCAGTTGGCCAAGCGAGCTTTCATGACAATTCCGTCGTCTGATCCATCGTCTGGCAACAATAGCGCGATCACTATTGACGATGTCCGGCTGACATTGCCGAGCCAGAGTGCGCCGGTGGAAATTCTCAAGGGCATTTCGCTCGACATCATCAGCGGTACAACTGTGGGTATTGTCGGGCCGAGTGGCAGTGGCAAGACATCGCTGCTGATGGTGATGGCCGGGCTAGAGCGTGCGACATCTGGATCGGTGCTGATCGCCGGGCAGGATTTGCAGGTGGCGGATGAGGCGACGCTCGCCGAACTACGGCTCCGCGACATCGGCATTGTCTTCCAGTCGTTCCACCTGGTGCCGACGATGACGGCGCTCGAAAACGTGGCGCTGCCACTCGAGTTTGCCGGTGATCCGGCGGCTTTCGCGCGGGCTGAGCGAGCGCTTGATGATGTCGGCCTGACGCATCGGCTCGGGCACTTTCCTGCGCAGCTTTCCGGAGGAGAACAACAGCGTGTGGCGCTGGCCCGTGCCGTGGTGCATCGGCCGCGTATTCTGCTTGCGGATGAGCCGACTGGAAACCTTGATGCGGCCTCGGGCAAGCTCGTGGTCGAGCAACTGTTTGCGTTGAGTGCCGATGCGGGCGTCACGCTTGTTCTGATCACGCATGATGCCGGTCTTGCCGCACGTTGCGAGCGGGTCGTCGAGATCGGCGATGGATGCATTGTCGGAGACCGTATGGCGGCGGTGTCGCCCGCGGCGCTTGAGGTGGCATCTTGAGCAGCGCAAGATCGGTCGGGAGCGGGCGCGACCTCGGCGCACTTTTGCGGCTGGCGTTAAGGGATCTACGTGGCGGGCTGCGCGGCTTCACGGTTTTTGTGGTCTGCGTCGCGCTTGGCGTCAGCATTATCACTGCCGTCAACATCGTCTCGGATTCGCTGACGGCAGGTTTTTCGTCTGAGGGTCGGCGGTTACTGGGTGGCGATGTTGCCCTGTCACGGGTTCACCAACCGGCCGGATCAGACGAGCGCAAAAATCTCGAGGCGCTCGGTGACGTCAGCGAAATCGCGACGCTGCGCAGTATGGCGGAGGTGGTCGATCCGGTGGTGGCGGACGACACCACGCTCTCGCGCGTCATGGTCGAGGTGAAGGCGGTGGACGTTGCTTACCCACTTGCCGGCACGCTGGTCGGGACGGAGGGCGCCGATCTCGCCGCGCAGGTTCAGAGCGGTCGTGTGGCCGTTGTGGCGCCGATACTTCTTGAGCGGCTGGGTGTTTCGGTCGGGGATCGACTGCGCATCGGCGAGGTGGAGGTCACGATTGCCGACACCATCGCGAAGGAGCCGGACGGGCTGACCGCGCGCGCCGCCTTCGGTCCGCGACTGCTGATTTCGCTCGATACGCTGAAGGCGTCTGATCTTGTTGGACCGGGTTCGCTCGTGCGGTGGCGGTACCGGGTTGCGCTTGCGGAGAACAATCTTGTTGGACGCGGCGATGCAGGGCTTGTGACGTCGGTCGAGGCGATCAAGGCTGAATTCGCACCGGCGGGTTTTGGTGTCCGGGACCGGCGTGACCCGGCGCCCGGCATCACGGCGGGAATCGATCGCTTCCGGCAGTTTCTGACGCTCGTTGGACTGACGGCGATGTTCGTCGGCGGCATCGGCGTTGCCAATGCGGTTGCGGCGTTTCTTGATGGTCGGGCGACGACGATTGCGATCCTCCAGTCTCTGGGTGCGCGACGGCGGTTGGTGTTCGGCATGTATCTCGCCGAGATCCTGATGATTGCGGCGCTCGGGGTCGCCATCGGGCTGGTGATCGGGATCGGTGTGCCGTGGATTGTATGGCAAGCGCTCGCGGGCGGTGTGACCGTGCCGGTGACATTTACCGTAGCGCCGACTTCGCTGCTGCTCGCCGCGGCCTACGGGTTTCTGGTTTCGCTGATTTTTGTACTCTGGCCGCTTGGGCGCATCGACGGGATGCGGCCGGCTTCGCTGTTTCGCGAGCGCGTTGCCGGTGAGTTCCGATGGCCGCGACGTGGTCTTTTGCTGGCGACGGCGGTTGCGATGATTGCGCTCGTGGCGCTGACCATTGTGGCGAACGAAGAGCGCGGAATGGTGCTTGGGTTCTTTGCTGGCGTCGCCGGGCTGTTCGGTCTCTTTATTCTCCTCGCATGGGGCGTGCGCGAGGCGGCACGGCGTGCGCCACGGTTCGGCTCAACGTCGCTGGTGATGGCGTTGCGCAGTCTCGGCGGACCCGGTGCTTTGACGCAGCCGATTGTCGTGTCGCTCGGGACAGGGCTGACGCTTCTGGTGGCTGTCACGCTTACAGATACGTCGCTGACGCGGGAGCTTTCGACGCGGCTGCCTGCGAACGCGCCGAGCTTTTTCTTCCTCGATGTGCGCAAGGATGCGGCGGCGTCATTCGAGACGAACCGTGGC
>JBCAXC010000101.1:0-7568 GCA_038534255.1 Pseudomonadota bacterium | reverse complement strand
GTTTCAATGCCCCGACGCTAATGTGCCGATTGGTCTCAATTGGTTTGATTGGTTTCATTCAGGGGAGGTTTGCATGGCAAAACGTGTTGCGGTGATCGGCTCGGGGCCATCCGGGCTGAGCGTCCTTCGCGCGTTCCAGCAGGCGGAAGCAGGGGCCGCTGACGTGCCCGAGTTCGTCTGTTTCGAGAAGCAGGACGACTGGGGTGGTCTGTGGAACTACACATGGCGTACCGGGCTCGACGCGAATGGCGAGGCTGTGCATGGCAGCATGTATCGTTATCTCTGGTCGAATGGTCCGAAAGAGTGCCTCGAGTTCGCGGACTATTCGTTCGACAAGCATTTTGGCAAGCCGATCCCGTCATTTCCGCCGCGGGCTGTGCTCGCGGACTACATCCTTGGCCGGGCCAAGGACGCCGGTGTGCGCGACAAGATCCGCTTTGAGACTGCGGTGCGTGGGGTGACGTTCAATGCGGAGACTGAGAAGTTCAAGCTCGTCTCTGAGGACTTGAAGACCCACACGCTCAAGGGAGAAGAATTCGACAACGTGGTTGTGGCGACCGGACATTTCTCGGTGCCGCATGTGCCTCAGTTCGAGGGGATCGAGACGTTCCCCGGACGCGTGCTGCACGGGCATGACTTCCGCAGCGCGAACGAATTCAAGGATCAGGATCTCGTCGTCGTCGGCGGATCATACTCCGCGGAGGATATTTCGCTGCAGTGCCACAAGTACGGCGCGAAATCCGTGACCATCAGCTATCGCACGCAGGCGATGGGCTTCAACTGGCCGGAGAGTATCCGCGAGGTGCCAGAGATCACGCGGGTGGACGGCGAGATGGTTCACTTCAAGGATGGCTCTTCCGCGCGCGCGGACAGCATCCTGATGTGCACGGGTTATCAGCACAGTTTCCCGTTTCTCTCGGACTCGCTGAAACTGCGGACGCATAACCGCCTCAACCCGCCGGGCCTGTGGAAGGGCGTGGTCTGGGAGGCCAACCCGCAGCTGATGTACGTCGGCATGCAGGATCAGTTCTACACATTCTCGATGTTCGATCTGCAGGGCTGGTTCGCGCGTGACGTGATCATGGGCAAGATCGAGACGCCCTCGCAGGAGGAGATGGCTGCAGACACGGCGGAGTGGGTTGCGCGGGAAGAGGCGCTCGAAAACCCGCATCAACAGATCGATTTCCAGACCGACTACTGCAAGCATCTCGCGAGCATGGTCGACTATCCGCAGAAGGATTGGGATCAGGCTGCGGCCAACTTTGTCGAGTGGGAGCACGACAAGGAGCATTCGATCACGGGCTATCGCAACAAGGCGTTCAAATCGAGCGTGACAGGCACGATGGCGCCCGCGCATCATACCCCGTGGCTCGACGCCATGGACGACAGCATCGAAGACTTCATGAAGGCGGGCTGACGCGGGGTCTTCGATAGCTTTTAACGAATCGATAGGGCGGAACCTGCGGGTTTCGCCCTTTTTTATCGCCGCCGCCTCGCTGCCATAAAACGCTCGGCGGAAAAGGGAGATATATCAAAGTTCGGTTGGCGGTTGCGCGCGAGGTCCGCGATGATGCGACCGGTGATGCCACCGAGCGTCAAACCGATGTGCTGATGGCCGAATGCGAGCAATTCGCGGGATGAGCGGTGGGACTGGCCGATGACGGGTAGGGCGTCTGGCATTGTCGGGCGAAACCCGAGCCATGACGATGTTGGCGGGCCGAGCGGTCCAAGCATTTCCTCCGCGCGCATTTTGAGTGCGTCAATTCTCTCTTTACGCGGGGGTTTGTCGAGGGCATCGATTTCGACGGTGCCTGCGATACGAAGGCCTTTCGCCATCGGGGTGGCGTAGAAGCCCGCTTCGCCCCAGAGCAAGGGGCGGTTCACGCGGTTTGCGGCATCGGCGTACATCACATGATAGCCGCGCTCAGTGCCAAGGGGCAGGTCAGCGGCCGCTGAGCCTGCGATGGATCGGGCGTGGGCACCGGCGGCGTTGACGAAGCGCGTGGTGCGATGGGTTGTGCCATCTTCGAGGGTGACACTGACACCGTCGTCATCCGTGGCGATGGCGCGCACGTTTCGTGCGATAAAATCTCCGCCGTTGGCGGTGAAACTTTTGAACAGTCTGGTGATAAAAGCCTGCGGGTCGATGACATGCTCTCCGCCGGTGAAGCGGACCCCGGCGTGAAATCCTTTCGCGAGGCCGGGTTCGAGCGCGGCGATATCAGAAGTGTTGAGTTCTTGCATCGCAACGCCGTTCCGCCTGCGGGTCTCGATCGACGAGGCTGTGGTCTCAAAACTCGCTTTTTTCTCCCAGATGTACAGGAAGTCCTGCGCAGCGATCAGGTCGCGTGCACCCGCTTGCTCGATCAGTGGCGTCAGACCGGCGTAGGTGCGCGAAAGCAGATCACCCAGCGCATCCGAGATATGGCGGACGCGCGCAGGCGTGCAGTTTCGCAGGAAGGACATCATCCATGGCAGGTTTTTGAGCGCGAATGGCAGGTCGACCCGCAGCGGGCCGTGACGCGTCGTCAGCATCTTTGGAAGCGATCTGAATAGGGCCGGACTGTTCACCGGGACACAGCCGTACGTCGCGATCGTGCCGGCGTTGCCGAACGAGGCACCGGAGCCGGGCGGACTTTGGTCCGCGAGTGTCACGTTCAGCCCGGCGCGTTGACACCAGAGTGCGCAGCTGACGCCGACGATGCCAGCACCAGCGATCATGACGCTATCTGGATCAGTGTTTGCCGTCGTGTCGATTGCACTCATGTGTGATGCCGACGGGCGAAGGCGCCGCCACGCCGTCTTGGACGCGCGGTCTGTGGTTGGCTTTCAGTCTCCATTCTTGCGCTCGTGACGCGATGTTCTGCCGCCGGGGACTCTGCTCCGGTGTGTTCGGCAATCATCTCATCGATGAGCGCGAGGCACCCACCGCAAACAGGTGCGCGATGGCATGCCGCCAGCACGGTCTCTGCTGACGGCGGTGGGGATGCCTCGGGGCGGGTGCACCGTACGATCGCAGCGGTAATCGCGCGCTCAGGCAGGCGGTTGCAGTGACAGAGGTACATCCGTGTGTGTTGCCCCGGTTGCGCGGATCACGCAACCGGGGCGTTGGCGGATCAGCGCTTGAAGGCGCGGATGATGTTTTCCGGCACTCGGTTTTCATAGTGCGGAACGTCGCCGGGGCTGCCGCCGCGCCAGCGCCAGTAGTTCTTGAGCCCCGGATTGATATCCACCGCCGCCGCGAAGCTACGAACACTTAGAGGATAAGTGCCCGCGATGTTGCGCCAGTTGAACGGTCGGCCCATGCGCTGCACGAAACGAGTATCTGGATCGGGAAGCTTTTTCAGATCGGCTGCAATGCGGCGTAGCGCACTGGCGGCGCCGTGGCGCCGGGTGACCTGTGGTGTTTGCTTGAACCATCGTACCGGTACAAGTGCGGCGCGCACGTCCGATGCTGAACGATTATAAATTGCACGCATCAGACCGTCGTGGCGGATGCGACCCGAGTCCTTGTTGCGTGCCGAGCGTATGTCACGGTTGCGCCAGGCAAGCGTTGCATAGATCTGATTGAGTGTGTCTTCACTGTCCGAGTTCCCGAGACGCGCCTAGTGGGTTCTGTCCACGCCATCACTGTTCACGAACCGTTCGCACGATTTCAGGGTTAGGGTGTTTTTCTCTAAGCGGTCAAGAACGGTCGGAAAGCTGGCGATCAGCGGTTCAAGCTTGTCAGCAAGCGCGATCTACGTCGGTGTTGCGCTGGTCGTTATCGCCAGTGCCTGATCCTGTGTTGACGCAGCACCAGCACTGACGGGCGGACGCCCTAGCAGCCATTGGCCCGCTCCAGCCGCTTGATCCGCTTGACCTCGCGTTGTTCGGAACGGCTGAGACGCGGGTTGCGCGTATGACCTCCTGTGCCGAAGGCGCGACGTCCCCGCGCGGATGAAAACCGATAGCCATTGCGGTGAAAAATGGCGTTGCGGGCGTACCAAAGGTCGTTGCAACTTGGTTGGGTGTTGCGGCGTGATCTACCCTGCTGGGTCCGCGGCCGTTGCTGCGCACGACGCTCCGCATTGCGAAGGGCTTTGTCCGCGTTCGCGCGGACGATCAGTGCATCGCGCAGTTCTGTCGCGATCTCGCGCTCGTTGCAGGTCGGGTGTTGCACCAGAAACGTGTCGAGCGCTGCGGGCGTATTCGCGGCACGTGCGAGGCGGAAGGCGTCGCGGCATACACGGGCGATCTTTTCACGTGCTTCGCTCGTCCGAAGTTCCTGCAGGCGCGCGGCAATGATCTCGCCGTTTGGGCAGTCCGGGTTGGCCGTCAAATAGGCGGCATAGGCTGCGGATGTGTTGGCCGTGCGCGTGGCGCGCAGTGCGCGTTTGCACCGGGCGCGCAAGGCCGCGGAGTTTTTCTCTTCGCTAAGCGCGCGGATACGTGCTTGAGCCTGGTCGGCCTGCGGGCAGTGGCTGAGGTAATCTAAAAAGCCTTGGTATTTACCGATTGTGTCGGCGCGCCGTGCACGGGTCCACGCCGGGTTGCAGGTCTTGTCGCTTTGCACGAGCTGGTACTGGATTGTGCGTGCTGGCGTGCAGGTGAGTTTGCGTGCAGGACCAACGCCGTCACGTGCCCAGTAAAGCACGCGGACACTCACAGTATCATCGCGACGTTCAAAGGGGCGCAGGACGAGTGTCATGTCCGCGTCAGATGCGCTCTGGACGAGGTCGCTCAGGGCTTTGCGCTCTGCCTGGGCGTTGGAGCCGGTCGTCGTCGCAATCGGTTTTATGACGCCGGCGGACTGGAAACGAAAGTTGCCGGTGGAAGAGAGCACCGTTTCCAACTCGGATGTCAGGCGTACTTTTTCCGTGCGTGAGAGTAGCGCGTCGTCGGCATCGACACCGAGGAGATAGACGCTCGGCGTCTTTGGCGGGCTGGCATAGCACCCGTTATTGAACTGCGCATTGTAGATCTGGCCGATGATCTGGTGACCCCAGAGTGGAATGTCGCGCGCTTTGGCCGGTGTGGGGTAGAGCAGGGTTGTGACCAGCAAAGCCATGACCAGCCAACCCATCACCGTCAAACCTGGGGCAACCAAAACTGTGTCTGAACCGGGCCGCTTGCACGCATTGGTCGCCATTCGTTTTATCCTCCCCTCATGGTTTTGAGACTCATAAACCTAACGCTTGAAGTCGAGATTGAGCAGACCGGCGCCGCACGGTTTGGCGCACTGTTCGTCGTTGCGCGGGATCGCGTTTTCCTTGAGCAGGCGGCGCATTTGAGGGGCGGTCAGCGATGGGTTCTCTGCTTTCAAGAGTGCGGCGGCAGCGGCGACCAGCGGGGCAGCCATTGATGTGCCGTTGTAGCGGGCATAGCCCTTGTCGACGAGGCTCAGGATGCCGTCGTTGGTGCCATTGCCATCATCATCGCGGCCGGTGTCGCCGCCCGGGGCCATGATGTCGATGATGCTGCCGAAGTTGGAATAGCTGGTCAGGTGGCCGCGTTGGTCCGAAGCGGCGACGCTCAGGACGTCATTGCAATTCGCCGGTGCCGAGTTCGAGACAGGGCTGCCTTCGTTGCCCGCGGCAGCGACGACGAGGATGTCTTTCTTGGCGATCTCTTCAAGCGCCAGACCCATAATTGGCGGGCAGCCGGGTGTTGAGACACCGAGGCTCATGTTGATGATGTGTGCCGGGTTCGGGTTGTCCGGGATGCCGCTGAGTGAAATGCCGGCCGCCCAGTACATGCCGACCACGATGTCGCGCAGGGAACCGCTGCCGCACTTGTTGAGCACGCGGACGGATTGGACTTTCACGTTCCACGCGCCACCGGCGATGCCGTTCTGGTTGTTGGTCGTTGCGGCGCCTGCGATTCCCGCGACGTGCGAGCCGTGCCAGCCGTTGCCGCCGCAGTCGACCTTGAGTGCGCTTTCCGGCGGATCGGTCGGATCAGGGTCGTATCCGACCGTGCCATCGTCAGCGGTTTCCAGTTCGGCGGAGATGAAATCAAAACCCGGTTCGACAGCACGGGCATAGTCGATGTCCGGATGGTTTGCGACGAGGCCGGTATCGAGGACGGCGATGATGACCTTGCTGGCATCTGGCGTATAGGCCCATTGGTGAGGGAAATTCGATGCGCCGGGGGCCGTGGTGTCAGAGTAGCCCGTGGCGTTCATCTTCAGGTGCCAGAGCTGATTGTAATTCTTGTCGTTCGGAAAGACGGGCGTGCGCTTGCCGCCTGACGGTGCGTCGGGTGCGCTTGTCGGCTGATCAGGAACGCCGATGATGGAGTTGATGTCGTCGCTCTGGGCGATGCGGACGATGTAATTCCTGCTTGCCGCGCGCACGCCGGATGCGCTGGCAATCGAGGTAAGCAGGCGCGTGGACGGTAGAGCCGCTGCGGCCGGGTCGCCTTCGGTGATCAGTTGCTGGACGTTGCCCGTGGTGTTGGCGCCCGCTGTTGGGTAGCTGAGAGAGAAAAATGTTCCATTGGCCGTCAGCTTGCGGACGGTTGGGCGCGGTTGGCTCGGCGAATCCTGGATGAAGTTGTTGATGAGATCGACGACATCGGTGCCCGGGTCGGTCTGGATCAGAATCTCGTTGGAGACGAACTTGGCGTTTTCGCGGGTGACAGTACGGCCATCGAAGGTGACGCGTGTGGTGCTCGACTGCGTCGTGTCGCTGGATTGAGCCCATGCGGGGAGACTTGTGAGGCTTGTGGCAGCGAGACATGCGGCCGTCAGCGCGGCGACGAGTGATGAGGTTTTCGAGAACATCTGTGGGCTCCTTGCGGCGGTACGTATTTTTGCAGCAATGGAACCAGCAGAGGCGTCAGGGCGCAGGTCGTTGGTTGATCGCGGCGGTCAGTCTCGGGGGAGTGAGCGCGCGGGCGGTCTGTCAGCACAGTCCGCCCGCAGCGCAGTCGTGAGGTTGCGTCAGCGGCGCCTTAGTTGGTGCGCAGGCCGATCGCTTTCACTTCGATGGTGTTGCGGCCCTGATTGCGGATTTCAGCGACGACACCCATCAACTCAGCCATCAGGCGGATCTGGCGCATGAGCTGACCTTCATTCAGGCGAGTCTTGTACTCAAACGCGGCGTTCGAGAGCGACGAGCCGCCAACCGCTGCATCAAGGTCCATGCCGCAGCGCCAGTTCGACATGTTGGCTTCGATGAGAGATTTCTGGCGCGGCGAGAAGCCGAGGTATTCAACAATGAAGGTCGTCGGGATGTTTTTGCAGCGCGCAATACCTGCGGTCTGCGTGCCGCCGATCGGCTGGTCTGCCTGGTAACCGTCGGCATCACCGAGTTTGTCGTTGGTGTCGGCTGCGGCACCGCTTGGATCGCCGTAGTTCTGGCCAAGGAGTGCAGCGAGCCGAAGTGCCAGGGCGTTGCCGGCATCACGGGCGAGGCGTTCGCCGTAACGGGAGACAAATTCCTTCACACAATGCCTGTCGGGGCCGACGCCTTCGATCTTGATGGCACAGCCGGTCATGATGACGCCGTCGGGATCGATATCCAGATTGTCGCCGCCGAAGAAGCGGCCGCTGCGCGCGTCAAGCGCACGATAGCTCATCGAAG
>JBCAXC010000100.1:0-7684 GCA_038534255.1 Pseudomonadota bacterium | reverse complement strand
ATCAGCGCGCGTTCAAAAGCGTCGGCATCCCGCTTGGCGAACATGACGTCGCCTGCATGCCGATAGTCCTTGTTGTCGATGATCAGCGCGAAGCGTTCTTTGGCAAACGCCGCCCCTGCTGCAATGGGCGTCAGAAGTGCGGCAGCGGTCACCGCTGCAAGCATGGATCGCCACGATTTACGGTACTGGGGCATGGGTCGAGCTCCTCATCGATCGAGCGTGGCGCCAGCATAGTCAGAAACTGCGTCCGTTTCCATACATCATAGCTGGCAGCGCACCGGATACGAGCGCTTCACCACCTCGTTTGTGGGTCTCGCGCTCTTCGGCAGTGCAATGGAGTTGCCAGACCAGCCCGCGGACATCGCGCAATCGGCAACCTGGCTGCAGGCTCATCCGGAAGTGGGACGGGCAGAGCATTCGGCCCCGCCCGCCTCAAAGTTCGTCTGGCAAACTAGTTCACGGCGCCAGCAACACCGGCATCCTTGAGCAGATCCCGCATCTGATAGATCTGCCCGCCGCCTTGAAGCTTAGTGGAGGACATCACGTTGTCCAGCTCCGAGGCGAAATCGAGTCCGGCGCCTGTCGCTTCGCGATAGTGGTCGATCAAACCGAGCAACACTTCGCCGACAATCGTTCCACCGACCGGTCCCAGAATGTCACCGCCACCACCTTTCGAGTTGGTCGCCGTTTTGACTGCCGCTGATTGCTGCGTGTCCGTGTTGAGTGACGCCTTGTAGACGAGCGAGGACTTCGCCACACCGGCCGCCTTCAGATAGGCATGTGCACCTGACGAGTAGGCTTCAACACCTTGCTGCTTCGACTCCTGCAGGATGTAGTACCAGAGCGGTGTCTCGCGCAGCTTGAGAACAGTGCGGGTGTGAAGATCGGCCGCCACGATATCCCGCGACGGGATCTTCATGACGCGCGCCAGCGCTTGGCCCGATGGCAGATTGTAGATCCGCCCACGATTGAGATTGCGCGAGGCCAGTGAGGCCACAGCCCCCGGCGGGACGATGCCACCTTCGACCAGCTTGAACAGCGCATCCGGCAAGCTCGTATTGATGGGACGGCTGAGCTGCACGAGTTGGTCCGCACCGTCATAGGGAAAGAAATAGCGCCAGTCGATCATCAACGGTCGCGAGATCGGCTTGAAGCCCATCATGTCGATCCCGTCAGGGCCGGCACCACTGCCAAACAACGGCACACCCTTCGTCTGGGCGCTCAGCGCGTAGCTGTTGCGTACCTGGGCATGGCCATAGCGATAGGCTGCAACGGAGAACTCGACCGGAATAAATGGCGTCACCAGCCCACCGGTCTTCGCGTTGCGGAACCCTTTCGGGAAATAGAATTTTCGACCGCTCTCACGGATGCTCGCAACACGGTTGATGCCGAGCACGCGGGGAAGAAAATCCTCAACCAGCATGCGGTGGTAATAGTGCACCGTATGGCGGCGCGCGCGCTCGAAGATATCACCCTCAACCTTGTGACGTCGCTCTTCGGCTTTGCGGCGATCGAGCAGGGTTGAAGCATTGGCGATGTCGGCGTCGAGCGCCGCAAGATCGATCCCGTCTTTCTCAAGCAGCAGATCGACCATCCGGTTATGGAACGCGATAAACCCGGCCTGCATCTGCGAGATCACCACGTTCTCATCGTTACGCGGATCACCAATCAAAGCGACGTCACGGGTCACACCCGGCCGTGCATAGCGTGGTGGCGGAGATTTCGGCTGCTCTGCTTTCGGAGCCTCCTGCTTCGGTGGCTCCACGGCTTTGGGCGGCTGCTTCGGCTGAGGCGTCGGCGCCCCCCCGATACCAAGGATGTCGTTGACATCATCAGCACCATCGTTGCTCGAAAATGCTGCATTGAGATTGTCCGACGCCTGAGCGGCGGGTTTTGGCGCAGGCTGTGCCTTAGGCGTGGCAACCGGGGTCACCTTTGGCGGCGTCGGCTTCGCAGCAGCTGCTTCGGCATTCGAGACCGTCGTACGACGCAGCAGGTCATAGCGTCCGCCCCCAAGCTCAGCCCCAACCAGAAGATACGGCATGCGGTAAAGGAACGGAGAACGCTCGGGCCCACCGCCATAGACGGAATCCAGATCGAGCGTCGCGGTGCGCGCGTTCTCGGTGTCTTCATCGCGGATAGGCTTGTCCAGGCTTGAGACCGTGTCGAAAGTCACGTCATGATCGACGAACTGACCGAGGAAGGTATAGCCAGCTGGCATGAGACTGGCGCGGCTGTCGGCGTCTGCCTTGGAGTGCATGGGGCCTTCGCTGGCACCCAACTCGCGCAGCGCACGCACATCGCCACTATGCGCCTGCAAACGGCGGCGCTTCCCGGCCCCATCACGAAAGACGGTACCAAGAGGAAACAGGCGGCCGAAACGCCCGCGCTCGGGCAAGCCACGGCTGTTCGTCTTCGCGCGCACGGCGCCCTTGGCCGCTTTGGCATCGTTTTCATAAAGCCCGCGGACGGACTCCGATGAGCCATGGCTCATACGGGCCTGCGCGACCGAGCTTCCAAGCCCGGCGCCGATCACCAGACCGACAGCCAGCATGGACATCCAGGGATAGGCCCGATGGGCACTGCGAACAGCCGCATGTGCTTCTGGGGGCAGCGATGATTGTGAAAGTTTGCAAGACATCATTGGGGGAAGCCTCTCCGTAGGGCGTTCGAGTGACAGGTCCTGAAACCGCAAGCAGGCCGCATGCCGCGTGCCAAGCAAGATCAGACGCGCAGCGCTCGAAAGCCCCGCTGCGTCAGTTCGCACCCACCGTAAATCACAATCCTCGATTTGCCCGGGAATTGCCAGCGCGTGCCATGTGCCCGCTTAATGGCCACTTGCGTTTCGTGTCGGGTTGACTGGAGCATCCAGACAGAACCGCGAGCCGTGACGCACTCCGATGGCTTTTGTCGTCTCTCTCTAATACCGGTCGAAATCGAGGCTCACGCGTCGCATCCGTCATCTTCGGATGTGGAAAATTCGTCGCGTCAAACGCAGATTGCTCTGCCCCTTCCAATCGCCCTGCAAGCCGCAAGCGAACCACACAGCGCACCGCGGCACCGGATAGCAACCACGCCACGAAGGGCCAAAACCATGACCGCTTTCACCAAAACACTCTCCAGCGCCGCCGTCCTCGGCGTCGTTGCAGTCTCGACACTCACGACAACCGACGCCAACGCCTGGACCAAGCGGTCAGACGCGGCCCTCGTGAACAAGATGATCCACTCGCTTTCGCCGGGCGCCCGCGCTGGCAACAGCTACAAGCACAAGTATCACCGCAAGCACAGCGGTTGGAAAAAGCACCGCCGCTATGGCTGGAAGCCGAAGCACCGCTACCACCGCCACTACGCCAAGAAGCACTACGGCTACTATGATCGTAGCTACGACGGCCGGTATCACGCGGACTTCCGCTACGGCTTTGCCAAGCGCTACGGCTGGAAGCACAACCCGTGGATCTACAAGTCCCGCCGTGTCGGCCACCTCGATCTGCAGGTCTTCTTCCGCAGCGGCAGCGCCCACCTGACCCACCACGCCTTCCGCGTGCTCGACAGCCTTGGTGATGCCCTGAGCTACGGCAAATTGCGTCATCGCCACTTCTTGATCGGTGGCCACACCGACGCAGCAGGAACCGGCTACGCCAACGAAGTGCTCTCCAAGCGCCGCGCCCAGGCCGTAAAATCCTACTTGGTCCGCCACTTCGGCATCTCGCCACGCCGCCTCGTGACCGTGGGTTATGGCGAAAACCGCCTTGCCTACCCCGGCCGCCCTTACTCAAAGGCCAATCGCCGGGTCGAGGTGCAGATCATCAGCCGGGCACGTGCCAACCGGATCCGCAACCGCCAAGTGTCCTACTCGGCATACTGAGCCGCGCGGACCCAACACATCGTCAAGCCAACGCCCGTCCTCGAAAGAGGGCGGGCGTTTTCGCGATGCAAACTGAAAAATCGCCTTCCCGACGCAACCCGTCCCACCGCGAGAGCGAATCATCTCCGAAAAGTTACGCGGCGTTAAGAAAACATTACCGATTTATTGTGAAAGTCTGAACGGCAGGCACGCCGGTCACAGCCCGGCAGCAAACGGGGGCTGCTTCACCCGCCATACGCCATCTCCCTGAGCTGGGCCAAAGCGGGACATATTTTGCCACACGCCCGACACAGACTGCTCTGCGCGTTCCAGTGATGGCGCAGGACGACACTCACGCCATCGGGTCGCGCGGCACTCATGTCCTGCCGAACATCCGACCCGATCAGACCTGACGACTGAAAGGACGATACGATCATGATGAAGAAACTGATGATGGGCGTGGCCGCCGCGGCGACTTTCCTCGCTAGCCCGGCCGTTGCCGAAGCCCAGACGATCAAGGTGCTCGTCGCCCAGGAAGATTGGGACAAGCACTCCGTCGAGCGCAACAACCGCATCCAGCGCGCTGTGCTCAACACCTGGAACAGCACGCTGAACGCACCGGCCGTTCTGCGCCAGATGAAGCAGTACGGCATCGACGGTCTCGATGTTTACGACGAGACGGCTGTCACGCTGAACTTCTACAAGCAGGACCGCACGCGCCGCCGTGACGAAGAGCTGATCTCGATCGCACGCCAGATCAAGAACCCGCGCATCGACGTCGTCGTGCTCTACACGCTCTATGCCCGCGCCGTAACAGAGCCCTATACGAAGCTCACAAAACTGCTGACCTCGATGAGCTACCGCGCCATCGACACACGCAGCGGCCGCTTCTTCGGTGGCGACAACATCGACATCGATCCTGATGGTGTCATCATGACGGGCTGTGCCACGAGCCGGAACGGTGTGAAGGCTGATGTGCATTGCGTGAAGGAATTTGTCTCCCGCAACGGCGAGCGTTTGGCCCGTGACGCCGGCAACGCGATGGCTCTTCGCCTCGCAGCACTTCTCGGCCAGCAGTATGGCTCACCGGATGCCGCCGCGACGAACGACAAGCTGGGTGATGCCGACGGCTACGAAGGCGAAGACAGCGGTGTGAAGGTTGCGAGCACGGGTGGCCGTCGCTGCAACAACATCCCGACGACCTTCATCCTCGACTACCAGGGTTTCACCCCGCGCCAGAAGTCGCTGATCGAAGCGAACATGTCGAACTGGCGCTGTGGTCTTGACCTCGACGCAGCAGCAACGGGCAACTCGCTCTCCAACGCGGCCTACGAGTACAAGACGCGCCTCAACGAAGGTCAGCTGATCCGCCAGGTCCGCCTGATGGCCGAACTGATGGGCGTCGTCGCAGAGATCCGCAACCAGGGTCGCAACACGATCCAGGTCCGCGCCATCGGTCTGCGCACCAATTGATCACGCCAAAACCGGAAGAGGAGGGCGGCACACTCAGCCGCCCTCCTCTTCGCCGAACAGCTCCGCCACGTATGCCGAAATTTGGCCAGATCGCATCAAGCGACTAGGCTTGCACCCAGCGCCACACCACAACCTCTTCCGAGCGCCGCCATTCCAGGACACCGACCGATGACCGCGCCAGCTTTTTTCACCTTCGCAAAAACCTGCGTTTCCCGCCTCCGTCACACAGTCACTTCAGCTCTGGCCGCGTCCGCTATCGCGCTCAGCGCAGCACCATTGACCGCAACGCAGGCCGCAGCCGACAGCCATGCCGCAGCCACCCCCTTCAGCGTTGGCATGCAGCGCGCGGTGACTCAGCTCCTTACCGGGGTCACGGACAACACCTGCTATCCCCACAAAGGCGGGGTGATCCCCCTCGCCTTCGTCGGCATGCCCCCGAACAACGTGCATTTCTCTCCCACAGAGCGCGACAGCCTGAACAAGCGGACCCGCAGCGTCCTCCAGGGTTTCAGCTTTTTCTGGAAGGTGCTGAACACGTCCACGTTCGAGACGATTGCCGCGCAGACCGGTCTCAATCCGGGCGATCGCAATCAGCTCATCAAGGCGGTGCGCGAGATCCGCGGCACCCCGCTTGTTTTCATCCTCAACGCCACCCGCCCCGCCAAGAGCGTCGCAAAACTCAAGCTCGAGTTGTACGCACGCACCGCCGACGGCGTGCAGGTGTGCCCGAAATCCGAGACGCTCTTCGTCGACATCCTGAAAAACACGATTGTTCCGGATGCCCGCGTCATTGAACTCGAAACCGATCGTCCGGTCGTCAAGCGGCGCTGGGCCTTCAAGCACGCTCTGCGCGAAGTTGCGGAGGACATTCGCAACTTCGACACGTTGGGCCTCGAGATCGACTATCGCATGTCGGGAGATTGCCGCCTGCGCAATACCAGCGAGGTTGCGTTCCGCAGTGACTACACCGACATCGAACGCGAGATGCTGGAGAAGTTCGCGCTGCGGACCGGCGACTGGCCGACGCTCAATATCAAGTCCGTCGACGGCGCGACGCTCAAGTCTACCAATGCGACCATCGCCGATGATGCGGAGAAAAAGAGCGGCACGTTGCGTCTTGAGTTCACACCCGACCCGCAGGACCCTTCGCTGCTCGATCTTGCACTTCAGGTGAACGCACAGTCGCGCAATCTGCGCACGCGGTTCATGCGGGTCCACATCCGCCCGCGCTTGTTGCGCGGCTGCGGCAAACTCTCGAACAACATTCTCGAGCGTTTGGTGCGCGAAACCCGCAACACTGAGGCGGCCTTTAGCCTGCGGACGTCCAAGCAACACTTCATTGTTAATCAGGACGAGATTTCCGTCCGTATCGAACCGAAAGCGGATCGTTACTTTTACTGCTGGGTGATGGACTCCAAAGGCACAGCTTACGTGTTGCTCCCGCTTTCCAAGTCGCAGGGGCTGAATCCCTGGAAGGCCGGAGAGACACGTCGCTATCCCGATGATTTCCGTGACACCGCGCTCGATCAGCACATCTCTCAGCCGGTGGTTTATCGCCAGGCCGCCCGTGAACTTTTCGGCTGCTTCGCAACCCCGACGCGCCTGAAGCAGGAGCTCGAAGCCCGCTGGCTTGATCTGCACCTGCACAACGAAGGCGGCGGCGGCCCGGCTGGCGAAATCCCGAGCGATGCCGTGAGTGACTGGATCACCACCATGCGCGGCGTCCCGGGTGTCGAGGAACGCTACACCTGGATCAGCGCGGTGGAACGCTGAGGATGACCTGACGCGCGGGCATGTTGGGCCGCCCGCAGACTGTGTGACGGAGGGAGGGAAAAAGCATGAGCGTCTCGGACTTTCTATGGTCTGAACGTGCGCGCAGCGAATTCGCCGCGTTGTTTGACGACGCGAGTTACAGCGACGCCTTCAAGAAAGCCGTCGCCGATGCCCTCGTGCGCGGATGGTCCAACAATCGCGACAAACCGTTCTGGGCGCTCTCCGTCCTTGTCGTCGCACTCGCAGCATCCGGCGGCAGCGAAGACGGCATGGACGTGGTCTGGCAGGCCCCGACCGACATGCGCGCACGACTCTCCGAACTTGGCGCTGAGAGCCTGGCGATGTTTGACTGTGAGGTGCGCGAGGATGACGGCACGCTGCTGTTGCTCACACCCGACGGTGATTTTCGACTGACCAACCATCGCCTGCGTGTTCTGCGAAAACTCGCGGAGTTTTTTCTCTGCTGCGATGAGTTCGCCCATGCACAGGACATCATGGGCCTGCTCGCGAGACTTGCGAGCGCCGGCGCGCAGGGCAGCGGCACCTACGCCGACATCAAGGATGCCACCCGCGAGTTTGCCCGCGTCGGCTATC
>JBCAXC010000099.1:0-7686 GCA_038534255.1 Pseudomonadota bacterium | reverse complement strand
CAACCGCAAAGCCCGCGACATCTCCTGCCGTGCCCTGAACCCAGCGCCGAACCGCATCGAGATCGACGTCATGCACGGGCGCACCATGCGCGGTATGTCCACCCGCGACCGTCAGCCACGGATCTTCACCCAACGCCTTGCGCAACCCGGCACGCTCCAGCGCTTCGGGCCCAAAACCCGCGAGGACGAGACCGACGCGTCCGCCCTGCCCCTCGACGACCGCGTTCGTTGCAAGCGTCGTGGAAAGTGAGACCAGCGCAATCTCGCCAGCAGCACCCTCTCCCTCGCAAAAGACCGCATCCATCGCCTCGGCGATCCCAATGCTGAGGTCGTGCCGCGTCGTCAGCGCCTTGGCCGATGCGATAACACTCGTGTCACGCGGACGCGCATCGTCCAGCAACACTGCATCTGTGTACGTGCCCCCGGTATCGATGCCGAGCAGTCGTGCCATGGCGCAATCCTTCAAAGGCGCAGATGCGTGTGCAGACGAAGAGGGTTCAGACGTCAGATACGGGTGAGATAGGTCGCGTACTCGAAGTCGGTTACGTGCGCCATGGCACGATCAAACTCAGATCGACGCCCCGCGGCATAGATCGCTTGATAACGTTCCCCAAAAATCTCCGCAGCAAGGTCCGACACTTCAAACGCCTCGATCGCGCTCAGCCATTGCTGCGTCAAGCGCGGACCGGCTACCTCAAGCGCATGCTTCGCGATCGGCTCCGGCGGTGCCACCGCTTTTTCAATCCCGTGAAGCATGCCGCCAAGAATGCCCGCTGTCAGCAGATAAGGATTGGCATCCGCGCCCGCGAGGCGATGTTCCAGCCGCGCCGCCGGGCCCGTCGTGTCCGGAACGCGCACAGCTGCATCGCGATGATCGAGCGCCCAGTTGCACTGGGCCGGCGCAAAGGCGCCCGGAGCAAACCGGCGATACGAATTGAGATGCGGCGCAAAGATCGCGGTCAGGTCGGGCGCCGTTGCAAGCACACCGCCAATCGCGTGCTGCAGCCGGTCGGACACCACCTCCGAACCCGACGAGAAGATATTCTCTCCCTCGGCATCAACCACACTCGCATGCAGATGACAGCCGCTACCGACCTGGTCCCCATAGGGCTTCGCCATGAAGGTTGCATGCAGCCCGTACCGCGGCGCGACCTGCCGCACGATGTGACGGAACAAAACCGCATGATCCGCCGCTCGCGCCGCGTTGTCACAATGGAGCAGATTGATCTCGAACTGCCCCGGACCATACTCGGCAATCACGCCGTCCGTTGGCACATGGGCAAGCGCACACGCCGCCTGAATACCCTCCAGCACCTCGCGAAACGCATGCGCGATATCAGCGTCGTACACCTGCGGAACGTCGGCGCGCTGCGCGAGACCTGGCAGATGCGGTGGCTGGGCGCGCTCGCCCGGGACCGGCAGTTGCGTGAGATAAAACTCCATCTCGAGCGCCACAACCGGCGTCCAGTCGCGCCGGGCAAACCGCTCAAGGACGGCGAGCAGACGCGCACGCGGATCGAGAAAGCACGGCCCACCGTCAGGCATGTCCATGGAGATGAGAACCTGCGCATCGAGCGGCGCATTTTCATCCGCCTGCATCACCGGAGAGAGCGTCCCCGGCACTGCACGACAGATCCCGTCCGGATCACCGATCTCGGCGCCGACCCCCGTGCCCTCCACATCAATGCCCCAGATGTTGAGACCCTGCGTCCCCCAGCACAGCCGCACATCGCCTTTCGCGAGTTTCGAAAGCGACGCGCCCGGCATCGTCTTCGCCCGCATCCGTCCATGCATGTCCGGCAGCAAAAGCGTCACGTGTCGCGGCATACCGTGCGTGGCGACAAACGCTTCGATCTCGGCAGAAAAAGGGGTCTCACTCATGCGACGGCTCGATGATCAGACGCGGCGGCTCACCGCGCAGCCATTGACGGATTTTGATCGCGGCGGCAAGCGCACATCACCCACCCTTCAGCGGTGGCAGGATTTCGAGCGTGTCTCCATCTGCAAGCTCGTGGCTGTCGCGCGCCGCCTTCGGCACGATGGCCTCGTTCACGATCAGCAGGTAACCGGCGTCCTTCGGCACACCCAGCGCATCGAGCGCAGCGTGTGGTGTCGCGCCAGCATCGAGATCGACGCTGACGGCCTCGACCCCGTCAGTGAACTGCGTCAGGCTGTCGGCAACCTCGACCCGGATTTTCATCACAGCTTGGCCATCACACACCTGGTAGACGGACAGGCACCGCACCCGGCACCGTGCCCTGCGTCCGCGCCAGATACGCCTCCATGACGAGCAGCGGGTTCGCCATCAGCTTGTCTTTCCAGTCCCCGAGCGACACGCCGGTCTGAATCAATCCGCGAATGACGCCGACATGCTGCGTCACGCCCAACGCGAGCGCGCCTACAAGCACATCATCTTTGAATGAGAGGCGCATGTAGCGATGACGCGCCTCGTCCGCGACGACAGCCTCATCCCCACCTTCCACGCCATCCCACTGCCCGAACGACGACGTCACAAGGCCGAGCGTGTTCAGTACATTCATCGAGAGGCTGCCACCAAATCGCGTATCCACGCCCGCCATGTTCAGCGCCGCAGTCCGCCCGTGATCCGCCGCCGTCGGCTGGATCGCATGGATCTCCTGAGCCCCTGTCGAGAAATCGATGCCCTGGGCCACATCACCCGCTGCATAGATGTGCGGATCGCTGGTGCGCATATGCTGGTCCACCAGAATGCCGGTATCCGTCGCGATGCCGGAGCCATCGAGAAACGCGATGTTGGGTTTCACACCCGCGGCACAAACGACCAGATCAGCAGCGAGTGAGTTTCCATCCGCGAGCTTCAGTGAGACACCGTCATCCGCGTCGGCGATCTCCTCGATCTTTGTCGAAGTCAGGACGCGGACGCCCTTGCTCTCACACCAGCTCTTGATCATCGCGCCGCCAGCCTGATCCATCATGCGCGGCACCATGCGATCTTCCATCTCGACGACGGTCAGATCGACATCGCGGGCGGCAAGCGCTTCGAGCACGATGCAGCCGATAAACCCGGCGCCCATCAACACAACGCGACTGCCCTTGGAGGTCTTCGCCGCGATCGCCCGCGCATCGTCGAGCGTCCAGCAGTTCTCGACCGCATCAAGTTCCATGCCCGGGATGGGTGGACGGATGGCGTGCGAGCCCGTCGCGATCAGCAGCGCCTCGTAAGCCTGGGACGATCCATCCTCGAGTGTGACCGTCCACTCACCCGGCTGGACAGACGCGACGCGCGTCTGGCGAACCTCGATGCCGCGATCCGAAAAGTGCCCGGACGTATGCCGCAGGTGCGTCCCATCCTCACCGATGTCATCCGCAAGCAGGTACGGTAGCGCCATGCGTGAATAAGGCGCTTCTTTTTCCTCACCGATCACGATCACATCGCGTGCCGGGTCCGTGTCCCGCAGCGTCTCGGCGGCAATGACCCCGGCGGGTCCGGCCCCGATCACAACATAAGGCGCATCAGTCATGTCTCGAACGTCCTGTCTTCACACGATCCGGCGCAGGGCGCACCCTGCGGAGAAAAATCACGCAACGTCGGCCGCCGCAGCGGCCGGCATTGCATGATCGCGGAGCTTTATCGCGCCGTGAGGCCGAGGCGCTTCTGCGTCTCCGACGTGGGAACACCCTCCTCGCTCCAGCCACGCAGCGCATAGTATTCCGGCAGCATGACATCGAGCTCGGCAACCTTGCCCTTGGCCGTGCCGCTCGGCGCCGGCACCTCAAGCAGGCGCTTTGGCAACGTATCGTCGGCCTTGGTCAACCCGGCTTCCAGATTGAACATCCGCTCAAGGTTCCAGATCCGCTCACCGATCTGGATGACGCGCTCCTCGCTCCAGTCGCCCGGGCATGCCGCGTCGATCTGCTTGCGATAGCCCTCGGTTCCGAAGTCACCCGCGGTGAAGAGACAAAGCCCGGTGGAATCGATCATCGCAATCTGGTCCTGCGACGTCTTGCACGGCTCCGCCTTGCCCTGGCCGGACTGGTCTTCCTGATCCTGCTCGAAGACATCGTGCTTCAGATGACAGGCACCGCGGTTGGACGTGGCATAGCCGAGACCCATCCCCTGCAGCGCGCGACTGTCGTAGCCGGCAAACTCCTGCCCCTTAACGACCATCGCCACTTCCGGGTGGCCATACTTTTCACAAAGCCGCTTCGCGCCGAGCGCGAGATCCTTGCCGAAGCCCTCGTTCTTGCCGGTCTTCTCAGCCATGACGGTGAGCGCTTCCGGATTGCCAAACGTCAGTTCGATCCCGTCCGTCTGCTCCTTCGTGAGCACGCCCATCTCATAGAGCTCCATGGCCGCCGCCAGCGTGCCGCCGAATGAGATCGGGTCATAGCCGTGCTCGTTTGTCATGAACCCGGCGAACGTCAGCGCATCCAGATCATCGACACCGACAAGCGGACCGAACGCATAGGCCGTCTCGTACTCAAGGCCGCCAGACGCATGGCGATACTGCGGACGGTTCACGATCGTGAAGTGCTCTTCGTCGATGTGCGCGATACGCCCGCAGGCAATCGTGCAACCGAAGCAGGCCTTGTTGGTAATGAGATTGACGTGACCGTTCTCGTTCGGTTCACGCACCGCGCGTGACCCGACCTTCTTGGCGCCATCAAATTTCACATCGTCGAAGTTGCGGGTTGGAAGCCCACCGAACTTCTGCATCGCATCCAGCATGGAGTGCGTACCGTATTTGGTCAGCCCACGCCGCCCTCCGCTCTCATGCAGCGTCGTGTGCGTCTCCGCGACCGCCTTCATGAAGGCGACAGGATCATCGACCCGCACGCCCTTCGAGCCCCACGCCGCCACCGCCTTGAGGTTCTTCGATCCCATCACCGCGCCGACGCCGGAGCGCCCGGCCGCGCGATGCAAATCGTTCACGACACAGGCATACCGGTTGCCCGTCTCACCCGCGACACCAATCGACGCGACCTTCATCTGCGGGTTCTGATGGTGGGTCTTCAGCCAGTCCTCAGTCTCCCAGACCGTTGTCCCCCAGATCTCGTCGGCAGGAAGGATTTCAACCGTATCGTCGTTGATGTTGAGATAGACCGGCTTGTCGGACTTGCCGGTGACGATCAGCAGGTCGTATCCGGCGAATTTCAGGAACGCGCCGAACTTGCCGCCCGAGTTGGAACACGCGATCGCATCCGTCAGTGGCCCTTTGGTCACGACCGCATAGCGCCCGCTCGTTGACGCCATCGTGCCGGTCAGCGGCCCCGTTGCGAAGATCAGGACGTTCTCCGGCGACATCGCATCGGCCTTCGGGTCCATCATCTCGTAGAGATATTTCGTCGCGAGACCGCGCTCACCGAGATAATCGTTCGCCCACTCCATGTTGAGTGGATCCTTGTGCACCTCACCCGCCGTCAGATCGACGCGGAGCACCGTGCCCTGCCAGCCCATACCGGTCTCGGCCTTGGTCGGCGCCTGCTTGACATTGCCACCGCTCATTGTGCTGCTCCTTCCGCCGGGCGTCCGTGCCCCGCAAGCGCCATCTCCTGCATCCGGTCGTAGCCGGTCCAGTTGGCGTCAACGTATGTGATCGCATCCGTCGGGCAGGCCTTCGCGCACGCCGGGTCGCCCTGACAAAGATCGCATTTGATCACTTTGCCCGTATCCGCATTGTAGTTCACCGTCCCGAACGGACAGGCGATCGTACAGACCTTGCAACCAACGCAGATATTCGGATTGACCTCTTTGGCACCCGTCGCGGCGTTGATTGTGATCGCCTCGACCGGACACGCATGAAGACACCATGCCTCCGCACACTGCGTGCAGGTGTAGGGGATCGCCTTGCGTCCGTGCTCGAACTCAAAAACCTTGATCCGCGATTTCGCCGGGTTGAACACGCCTTCCTGCTCGAACGAGCACGCGAGTTCGCACTGCAGACAGCTGGTGCATTTCTCCGGGTCAATCAGAAGTGCCTTCTGCATACGTCGAGTCTCCCGCAACTGGGTGGGTCTGGCTGGCATCGTCCCTAGCATGGCCCGGCGCGCACGAGAACGCATCAACGCGCCACGCCGCGTCGTTTACCTCGTTTTCAGCAAGCTCCGTCAGGAACAGATGTGCGCATGGCGAGTTGCGCGGTGGGAATGTTACGACGCTTGCACCGACGGAGGTCCGGGATGATCCGCGCGAAAACATTAGTCAGTATTGCAACCGCCAGCCTGTTTGGCGCTGGCATCACCGCAATCGCAATGTCCAGCGAGCACGCCGGGTTTGAGCCTGCAACGCTGTCCGATCCCGCATCCGGCGCACACGCACCACTGACCGCAAGCCGGGCGGAGCAGGCCCTCTCGAAACTGCCGAAGCTCTCACAGCCACCGGCGCCCGCGCCACGCGAAGTACCTGAGTTTATTCCGGGTCAGATCAAGACGGTGCTGTTCGAGAAGCTCCATGTCCAACCGGAGCCAAAGGCGGCAAAAGCCGAAAACATTGTTGCCCCGGCGGCCGAGCAGCTACGCACCGTCTCGGCCAATGCAGAGCTCAATGCACCCGCCGCAGTCCCCGCTGATGACATCCAGGGAATGCCGCTGCCAATTCGCGCCGATGCCGCCCGCGCGCTACAAGCAACGTTTGCGTCACTGGATCCGAACACGTCAAGCGAGGCTGAACGCCGGATCACTGAGACACCGGTGTGGTCAGGAGATCGTGCCGGACAGGCCACTCGAGCGCGCCGTCGTGCCGGGTTTCGCCCCAGGCGCACCGCCAGACGCCCGGCCGACGTCAAAAAGCAGGTTCGCCAAACGCGCTACCGCAACCCGTTCGGCCATAGCGTGCGCTAGCGCGGCGACGATGCAAACGACGATCCGTCTCATCATTCCCACACCAATCGATCTTCATCGGCCCACAGCCCTCGCCTGACTGGCCCCTGACAGTCCTGCTGCTATAGTGCAGGTTGTGTCAGCATCGACATAACGGTGGACGGGGGAAAATTCCGGCATGTGGCCGATACTCAAGATGGTGACACAACGGCTGTCACTGGGACTACTGACACTGATTGTCGTGTCATTTATCATTTTCATCTCGGTTGAATTTCTTCCCGGTGATATTGCAACGGAAATTCTCGGCCAGTCAGCGACGCCGGAAACGGTCCGCCAGTTCCGTGAAGAACTCGGCCTCGACCAGCCCTGGTACGCACGTTACTTCGGCTGGCTCGGCGGTGTCATTCAGGGCGACTTTGGCAAGTCTCTCGCCAACCAGCGTGAAATCTCCGAGCTGATCGGCTCTCGCCTTGGGAACACGCTGTTCCTGGCCGCGCTCGCCGCGCTGATCGCCGTGCCGCTCGCCGTGACTTTCGGCGTTCTGGCCGCACTCTACCGGGGCTCGTTCTTCGACCGGATGATCAACGTCACGACGCTGACGTCGATTTCGTTCCCGGAATTCTTCATCGCCTACATCCTGATCATGTTGCTGGCCGTGAACGCCGGTATCTTCCCGTCAATCTCGAACATCGGGCCGGACACACCGTTCTGGGATCGCGTGTTCCGCACGATCTTGCCCGCCTTGACGCTCACCCTCGTCGTCATGGCGCACATGATGCGGATGACACGGGCCGCGATCGTCAATCTGCTGGCGAGCCCGTATATCGAGATGGCGCGCCTCAAGGGCATCAAGCGGTCGCAGATCATCGTGAAGCATGCGCTGCCGAA
>JBCAXC010000098.1:0-7778 GCA_038534255.1 Pseudomonadota bacterium | reverse complement strand
ATCACGGGCAGCAGTGCCTCCGGTCGGAAGACTTCGAACCCGGGTCGCAGGATGACGAGCGCGCCGCAAAAACCGATCACGACGCCGACCCAGCGCCGCCACCCGATCTGCTCGCCGAGTAAAGGCCCGGCCAGCGCGGTCACGATCAGCGGGAACGCCGCGAACACCGCGTGCATGTCCGCCAGCCCGAGCGAGCGAAGCCCCAGCGAGAAAATCGCGATCTCGCCGACGAGCAGTGCGGACCGGCCGATCTGCAGCACTGGATGACGCGTCGCGAGAGCGCCACGAACACCACGCCGGGCGAACGCGAGGACGAAAGCCAGCGCAGCAAACCCGATAAACCGAACCGTCAGGATCTGCGGCACGCTGAGATCCTGCACCAGATAGCGGGTGATCGCGTCCTGACAGGCAAAGAGCGCCAGCGCGAGAACGCAGAGCGCCAGGCCGAGCGCGCGACGTTCGCCCCGACGATCGCCCCGACGATCGCGATGAGGCGAAGCGCCTTGTGGCACGCCGCCACCTGCCGCACGCGGTTCCGTTTCCATCACGTCTCTCACCGGCGCAAATCCCTTCAGATGGCCGCCATCCCTTGCCACAAGTGTGCGTCGCTTTTCGCCGTCGTCCTAGCGCCTTTCACCTCTCGCATGACTGACATGCAAAGCCGCTTCCACCGGTGGCAAAAACGCCTTAGAGGGGAAGCGTGACGTCAGCGCATGAGCGATGAAAATCCATGGCACAGCGGATCGTGATTGTCGGTGCAGGACACGCCGCCGGAGAGCTCTGCGGCGCGCTCGTACAACGCGCTGGATCAGTTGACGCGTCGTTTGGGCAAGACCTCTCGATCACCCTGATCGGCGAGGAGCCTGACCTGCCCTACCAGCGCCCGCCGCTCTCAAAAGCCTACCTGACCGGCAAGCTCGCGCGTGAGCGACTTTTCCTCCGCGATACCGCATTCTACCACGACGCGGGGATCGTAACTCATCTCTCGTGTCGCATAACGCAGATCGATCGCGGCTCACGCACAGTCGTCACAGACGCCGGCGATCACCTTCCCTATGACACGCTCGTGCTCGCGACAGGTGCCACAGTGCGCCGTCTTACTGTGCCTGGTGCCGACAAATCCGGCGTCCACTACGTCCGCACCGTCGCTGATACCGAAGCTCTAGCTGCTGACATGAAGACCGCCCGACGCCTCGTCGTGATCGGAGGAGGATATATCGGTCTTGAAGTGGCTGCATCTGCCCGGCGCAGCGACCTCGACGTCACCGTCCTCGAAGCGATGCCGCGCATCCTCGCCCGTGTCGCGAGTGAGGAATTGTCCTCCGCTGTCGCAGCGCTACATAGGCGCGAAGGTGTCGAGGTCATCACGCAGGCGTCTGTCGCAGAGATAACCGGGGACGCATCCGTCAGTGGTGTCCGCCTCAACGATGGCCGCGCGTTGCCGTGCGACCTCGTCGTGGTGGGGATCGGCGTTATCCCGAACGATCAGGCCGCCGCCGCCGCCGGGCTGGATGTCGAGAACGGCATCCGCGTCGACGCGCAGTGCCGCTCGAGTGACCCGAACATTTTCGCCGCGGGAGATGTGGCGTGCTTCACGTTGGCCGGTCATGGCTCGGTCCGCATCGAGTCCGTCCAGAACGCCGCCGAGCAGGCCAAACACATTGCCGCGCAGATCACCGGCGAAGCCGCTGCCTCCGCGTACAACCCAACCCCCTGGTTCTGGTCGGACCAATACGACACGAAAATCCAGATCGCCGGTCTCTCCGGCAGCCACGACAACGTGATCCACCGCGCTGGGGGGCATGACCACGAAGGCTCGTTCTGGCTCTATCGCGACAACCAGTTAATCGCAGTCGAAGCCTTCGGCGATGCGCGGGCCTACATGATGGGCAAGCGCTGGCTAGAGAAAAATGTCACGCCGGATCCGGCACGCATCGCCGATCCGGAGATCAAGATCAAAGACGTCGCCTGACCCGCCACCACCATCGCCGAGCGGGGCCAACACGGAAAGCACGCAGCATATGCCACAAAAGATCATCGTCTACTGGCGGGATATCCCGGCCCAGGTCATCGTCAAAGCCGGTCGCAAGAACGCAAAGCGTCAACTGCCGGAGCGGTTCGAGCAGGCGATCGACATGGCGGCCATGCGCTCCGGCGCGAGCGAAACGGATGATTATCTGGCGGACTGGCGCCGCGCCAATCCAGAGACCATCGAAGGCGATGACATTGAGGCGCTCGCCGATGCGGAAGCCGCGTCGCTCGAAGCAACCTATGACGCCGAACGCATCAAGGCCCTGATCGCCAACGGCGGACGTGCCGCATGAGCGGGTGCGCAAGCGGAAACGACCAGGGGCATGTGTGATGGCGAGCGACGCCCAGTCGCAAGGCGCTGAGCGGCAGGCCGCAAAGCGCCGCGGTCGCCAAAGGCGGAGCGCGGCCCCACCCGCTCGCCGGGTCAACTATAGCCAGCTCCGCAACGCCTTCACGCCGCAAACCGTGCTGAGCGACGACCAGGTCGAAGCCATCCATGCCGCTGCCCTCGACGTCCTCGCGACATACGGCATGCGCGTCCTGCACGCCGAGGCGCGCACAATCTTCGCGGATGCTGGCGCTGACGTCGATGAACCGCAGCAGCATGTTCGCCTGCCCAAGGAAGTGGTCGAGAACGCACTGGCAAACGCCCCGTCCATATTTGTGATCGAAGCGGCTGTTGCGGAGAAAAATGTTACGATCGGTGGCAAGGCACTGGTCTTTGCCTGCGTCGGCGGCGCGCCCAATTTCAGCGATCTGGACGGGGGCAAACGCCCAGGGACATTCGCCGACACGCGCAACATCATGCGCCTGTGCGAGGCGTTCGATGTTTTTCATCTCCAATCCCCGAACGTCGAGCCGCAGGATGTTCCGGTTCACGTCCGTCATCTCGAGGTGACCCGCGCACAGCTGGCGCTCAGCACGAAAGTGCCGTTCGTCTATGCCCGTGGTGCCGGACAGGTCGCCGATGGGTTCGAGATGATCCGCCTCGCCCGCGGACTGGATGCCGACGCCTTCGCCGCGCGGCCGCACTGCTTCACGGTGATCAACACCAACTCGCCGCGCCAGCTCGATGTCCCGATGTGTCAGGGCATCATCGACTTCGCGCGCGCTGGCCAAGTCTCGATCATCACCCCCTTCACGTTGAGCGGCGCGATGGCACCGGTCACGCTCGCCGGTGCTCTTGTCCTCCAACACGCTGAGGCCATCGCAGGCATCGCGTTGGCGCAACTGGTCCGCCCCGGTGCGCCCGTCGTCTATGGCTCATTCACATCCAATGTGGACATGAAGTCCGGTGCCCCCGCGTTCGGCACACCGGAGTACATCAAGGCCGCGATCGCCGGCGGCCAGCTCGCGCGCCACATAGGTCTGCCGTGGCGCGGGTCCGCACCCAATGCATCCAACGCCGCGGACGCCCAGGGGACGTATGAGTTTCTGATGTCGCTTTGGGGGAGCGTCCTTGGCGGCGCAAATATTGTGCTGCACGCGGCGGGGTGGCTCGAAGGCGGGCTTACCGCGTCGCTTGAAAAGCTGATCCTTGACGTGGAGGCCCTGCAGATCATCGCTGAGAGCTTCGAGCCGCTCTCCGTCGACACGGCCGATCTCGCACTCGATGCAATCGCCGAGGTTGAACCGGGCGGTCACTTCTTCGGCGCAGCCCACACCATGTCGCGTTTCGGCGCGGCTTTCTATGAACCAATGGTTTCGGACTGGCGCAACTTTGGTGCTTGGAGCGATGATGGCAGCCGCACGGCGACCGAGCGCGCGAACACGATATGGAAGGAAAAGCTGGCCGCTTTCAAAGCACCGGAAATGGACGTTGCGCGCCGGGAGGCCATCGACGCCTTCGTCGCGCGGCGCGTCAGCGAAGGCGGCGCACCGCCGGAATGATGCGGTTGGCCCTCCCGTTTCGCGATTGGTTCTCGGTAGCCGCGATCGCCACGCAACCTGACACGTTGCGTGGATGACGCCATCCCCCGCGCTATCGCTCGTCACCTTCGTCACGACAAACATCCGGTGGTTGTTCGTTGGCTTTCTGCTTACGTTCCTCTCGAGCTTCGGCCAGACGTTCTTCATCGCGATGTTCGGTGCCGAAATCCGCGGAACGTTCGGACTGAGCAACGGCGACTTCGGCCTGCTCTATATGATCGGCACGCTCGCGAGCGCCATCACGCTCATCTGGGCGGGCCAGCTTGCCGACGTCATGCGGGTCCGCACACTCGGTGCGCTCACGGTTGTCGGACTGGCGGTGGCATGCGTCGCCATGTCGTTGGCCGTCGGATGGTTTTCGCTCCTGCTGGCCATTTATCTCCTTCGTCTTACCGGTCAGGGGATGATGTCTCATGTCGCGATGACGGCGATGGGACGCTGGTTCGACGCGTATCGCGGGCGCGCCATCGCCATCTGCGTGTTCGGTTACCCGATCGGTGAAGCGCTGTTTCCGGCTCTGGCCGTATTGTTGATTACAGGCGTCGGCTGGCAGGTGAGCTGGGGCATGGTTGCCGCCGGTCTGCTCGTCGCGGGCTTGCCGCTGTTTCTGCTGGCGCTGCGCCAGCGGCGCGTGGCAGGCAGCTCCGGTGTCGCCACAGAACCACCGCCAGTTGACGCACCCGGCATGATCCATTGGCACCGTCGCGAGGTGCTGCGTCATCCGCTTTACTGGATGCTCGTGCCCTGCGTCCTCACACCGGCTTTCACGGTGACCGGATTGTTCTTCCATCAAACGCATCTGGTGGAGACAAAAGGCTGGTCGCTGGCATTCTGGGCGGCGACCTATCCGCTCTATGCGGTGTTCTCCGTTGCGGCGTCCGTCGCCTCCGGCTGGGCAGTGGATCGTTTCTCCGGGCGCGCGACGCTGCCCGCAGTTTGCATCCCGCTCGGTGCCGGCCTGCTGGTCCTTGCAATCGGCAACGCGCCCACAGTCGCCTTCATCGCCATGGCGCTGATTGGCCTGAGCGCAGGCTCGACAAACACGATCTTTGGCTCGCTCTGGCCGGAACTCTACGGCACGCGGCACCTCGGTGGCATCAAGGCGCTCGCGACGGCGGCCATGGTGTTTTCCTCCGCGTTGGGACCCGGCATCATGGGTGTTCTGCTGGACTGGGGCGTCAGCATTGAGCGGCAGTGCTTCGTCATCGCCGTGTACTGCTTTGCCGTCGCCGCAATGGCGTTCGCGCTGCGCGATCGCATGCGCGCGACCCAGCCCGCGCTGAATGCAGGGAACAACTAGTGTCGCAGGAGATCAGACATGACCCATGGCTATGAAACCGGCCGCCTCGATCTGCCCTTCGTCGGTGTTTGCACCTTTGGCAAGAACCCGCTGGTGACGGACTGGTCGACGATCGACGCCGATGTCGCCATCCTCGGCGCGCCTTTCGACTTCGGGACACAGTGGCGACCGGGCGCGCGCTTTGGGCCACGCGCGATCCGTGAGGCATCAACGCTCTTCTCGTTCGGCCACGCGGGCGCCTACGATTTCGAGGACGACATCACCTACCTGCCAGCCGAGACGACGCGCATCGTCGACATCGGCGACGCCGACATCGTGCACACCGATACGATCGCGAGCCACGCCAACATTGAGGCGGGCGTCCGTGCCATCCTGAAGGCGGGGGCTCTGCCTGTCGTGCTCGGCGGGGACCACTCGGTCAATATCCCGTGCATCAATGCCTTTGCGGATGAAGAGCCGATCCATCTCGTTCAGGTCGATGCGCATCTCGACTTCGTTGATGAGCGCCATGGCGTGCGCTTCGGTCATGGCAACCCGATGCGCCGCGCTGCTGAAAAAGACTACGTCACGGGGCTGAGCCAGATCGGCATCCGCAACGTCTCGTCGACCGCACGTGACGGCTACGAAGATGCGCGAGGTTACGGTTCTGACATTCTCTCCGTCCGACAGTTTCGCAAGTTGGGCGTCGAGGCCGTTCTCGCGCGGATACCGGAGAAAAAACGCTACTACGTCACCATCGACATCGACGGATTTGACCCATCCATCGCGCCCGGAACCGGAACGCCGAGCCACGGTGGCTTTCTCTACTATGAGGTGCTGGAGTTGATGGACGGCCTCGCCCAACGCGGCGACATCGTGGGTATGGACCTGGTCGAGGTCGCCCCGGATTACGATCCCACCGGCAGCACCGGAATACTCGCCGCACAGATCCTGATGAACACGATTGGGCGCATCCTGCATTATCGGTGAAGCGCAGCGCAGGATCGAGATCATGAGATCAACGCGAGCGACTCCTCACGGCGACGTGTTCTAGCAGGCCTCATAAGCGTGATGCGGATCACAGGAGAAAATTGAGCACAGCGCCAAGGTCGGGGCAATTCAACACCCCCGAGCCTGAAAGGCCAAACCCATGTTCTTCAATGCACTCCGTGCCGCTCTCCTCGCCGCTGTCATGATGGGCGGCGCTGTCTTCGCAACAGCGTCGTCTTCCGTCAGCGCAGACGCCACGCCGCAACCCGCTGCTGTCAAGATCGCTGCGATCGATGGCGACGCTGTCTACAAGGGTGACTTCCGCGGCGTCGAGGGCAAGCAGGCGACCGGCAGCTTCGAAATTTTCCGTGACGGCGACCGCACGCTCATCCGGTTGTCGGACGATTTCTCGCTCACCCGCGTGCCGGACCCGAAATTGTCGTTCGGCAATGGCGCTTATGTTGATGGCACGACATACGCGCTCCTCACCTCGTTCAACGGCGAGCAGGTCTACGAAATCCCGTCGCACCTTAACCCGGCTGCATTTTCACAGGTCTGGATCTGGTGCGAGGAATTCAGCGTACCGCTGGCTGTCGCTGAGATTGGGCCGAGTGCCGCGTAACGGGACTTCACCCTCCACGGAAAGAAAGCCAAGGCCGGGGCGCTCAACACCCGAGCGCGTCGGCCACGCCCGTGATGCTGTCCGCAATAACCTCCCAGTCCCCGGTCGCTTCGAAATCCTTGAACTGATGCGGGCCATACTCCGTCGGACGCGCGACGAACGCGGTCTGAAACCCGAGTGCGCGAGCAGCTTCAAGGTCATCGTTATGTGCCGCGACCATCATGCAGTGCTCAGGTGGAAGGCCAAGCAACGCCGCCGTACGAAGATACGCCTCGGGCATCGGTTTGTACGCGCGCGCCGTCTCCGCACCGAGAACCGCGTCCCACGGCAATCCGGCGCGCTTCGCCATGTTCACAAGCAGCGCGACATTGCCGTTCGAAAGCGGGCTGATCGTGAAGCGCGTCTTGAGCCGCGTCAGCCCGGCCACGCTGTCCGTCCACGGATCGAGCCGGTGCCACGCACGATTGAGGTTGAAAACATCCTCCGCGTTCAGGTCCGTTATCTCGTAGTCCACCAGCAACGCATCAAGGCTCTCGCGATGCAACGTGTCGAGGTTGGCCCAGTCCCGCATCCCGGAGCGCACAGCCTCCATCGACGGCTGATATTTCCCCCGCCACGCATCGGCAAACGCTGACCAATCGCGCGTGATGCCATGCGCAATGCCAAACGCTTCCAGCTCCCGGATAACCGAGGTGCGCCAGTCGACAACTGTGCCGAAGACATCGAACAGAAGGGCTTGTGGTGGTGCCAAGCTCGGCCTCCTCATTGTGGACGCAGCGCCGCGTTCAACGCGTCTGCGATACCGGCATTGACCGGGTGGGCGCTGGTGCTGGCGAGATCAAAGGGCGTCTGGCCGCCACCATACATCCGCGCCGTGGCGTTGACCTGCGCTCCGTGGGCAATCAGCAGCGCGGCCATCTCCGGCGC
>JBCAXC010000097.1:0-7796 GCA_038534255.1 Pseudomonadota bacterium | reverse complement strand
CTCAACAACGTCTCGTTCGAACTGGCGAACCCCGGCATCACCATCATCATGGGGTTCGCCAGTTCGAACGAGACGTTGTTGAGCAGATTGTTGCCGTCGATTGTCAGGTTGAGATTGCGGACCTGCAACGGCAAGAGGCGGATGGTTTGCCCGGAGTGCCCTTTGGGAGACGCATCAGACATAGGCGTTGCGCAGTGCGATGGCGCGCACACCTGATGCAATGGCGTTGATCGCAAGCGCGAGGGCCAGCAACACCATGCCCAGCGCGACAGCCAATGCGAGATCGCCTTTTGAGGTTTCGAGCGCGATCGCGGTCGTCATCACGCGGGTGAAGTGATTGATGTTGCCACCAACGATAATGACGGCGCCGACTTCGGCGATGGCGCGCCCGAACCCCGCAAGCAACACGGTCATCAGGCTGTAGCGTGCATCGGCCAGCAGCGTCGTCAAAGCATGGGTCCGCGAGACGCTGAGCGAGCGAAACTGCTCGTCATATTCGGCGTGCAAGTCCTCGATGGTCTGTCTGGTGAGCGCGGCAACGATCGGCAGGATGAGCAGTGTCTGCGCGAGGATCATTGCTGTCGGCGTATAGAGCAAGGCGAAGCCGCCGAACGGACCGGAGCGTGAGATCATCAGATAGAGCAGCAGGCCGACGACGACCGGCGGCATACCCATCAGCGCATTCATTATGATGATCGCCAAGCCACGGCCGGGAAACCGGGTGAAGCCGACGAGCGCACCAAGCGGAAGGCCGATCACGCTGGCAAGGACAAGCGCCATCAGACTGACCCGGAGCGAGAGCCCAATGATCTCATAGAGGTCCGGATCGAACGTGACGACCAGATGGAACGCCAGGCCGAAGGCTTCGAGCATGGTGGCGTGACGCCTTGTTGCGAACAGTCGGAGCGGCAGCGCGTTCGGAGCGTTGCTGCGCTTTGCGCGGCACTATGGCGAGCGCAAACGAGAGACGCAAGAATGCGGCCCGAACGGCGCTTCGGCTGCGGGGGCAGATGGAGGGAACCAGACAGTGACCCGAATCTTGTGCGCACGACGGCCCAGCCCACTTTCGGCGATTGCGCGCGATCTGATGTGGCACTTGAGCGTGTGCATCGCTATGACGTCGGGGAGCGCCCGTGATTCAGGCAGCGATGTGCGATGCGGCTTCTTGTTTACAGCCACGACACCTTCGGTCTCGGACATCTGCGCCGTTGCCGGACGATTGCACACCACCTCGTCGACACACGCCCCGATGTCTCCGTTCTGATTTTGTCCGGCTCGCCGATCATCGGCAGCTTTGGCTTCCGCTCCCGCGTCGACTACGTGCGGTTTCCAGGCGTCGTGAAGCACAAGAACGGGGGCTATACCGCCGACGGACTCGACATCAGCATCGAAGATGCGATCGCGATGCGGGAGACGATCATTCGTTCGGTGGCCGGCGCGTTCGATCCGCACATGTTTCTGGTCGACAAGGAACCACTCGGTCTGCGTGGCGAAGTGGAACCAACGCTCAAGCTGCTGAAGGAGAACGGTACCCGCCTCGTTTGCGGACTACGGGATATCCTCGATGATGAGGAGATGTTGCGAGAGGAGTGGGATCGTAAAGGCGCGATGGCGGCGCTTGAAGACTACTATGACGACATATGGGTCTATGGGCGGCCGGAGGTGTGTGATCCGCTTGCGGGCCTTGATGCGCCGGAGAGTGTCCGCGCCAAGATGACGTACACCGGTTATCTGCGGCGCGAGAGCACGCAGCTGACGGACTTATCGGAAGAGACGCAGTTCGACGCGCCCTATGTGCTGGTAACGACGGGTGGCGGTGGCGACGGATCGGACCTCGTTGATCTCGTGCTGCAGGCCTATGAGACCGACCCGACGATCCCGATTAATGCGTTGATCGTGACAGGCCCGTTCATGCGGCGGGACTCGCAATTCAATTTTCGCAATCGCGCCGAGCGACTGCCGCGTGTGCGGGTGATCCCGTTCTCTGCAAACCTCGAGCACTTAATTCTCCGCTCGCAAGGCGTTGTGGGCATGGGGGGATACAATACGTTCTGCGAGATCCTCTCTTTCGACAAGCCGAGCATCATCGTGCCGCGCACGGTGCCGCGTCTGGAGCAGTTTATCCGCGCCTCACGCATGCAGGAGATGGGGCTGGTGCGAATGCAGCGCTACGACCAGCCGGATGGCGCACGCGCGATGGCGCGGGGTATTCGCGAGCTGGAACGTCAGTCACCGCCATCGCATCGCATGCCGGGAGGGTTTCTCGACGGGCTCTCGGTGATCTCGCAATCCGTGCCGTCACCGGGCGATCTCAGAGAGCTGGAAAGTGCCGAGCGTGGTGATGGTGATCCGAGGGAAGATGCGGCGCATACCGCAGTGCGCGATGGATCGGGCGCGATGTCTGACCTGCGTCTCGTGCCGAGCAGCTGAGCCGGGATGGTGATCTTTTCACGGCCAGCGACGCCTGCCTCAGGGCCTTTGCCATGCGTCGTACCAATCGGCGTCAATCGCCTCGGGACGCATGAGCGGGGCGAGGCCGGGTGGCGCGAGTTTCAGATCGCTGAGCAATATGCCTCCGCTCGTCAGCGCGGGAGTGATCGTGTCGTTCAACAGGCGTTGCATGTTGGCGCAGTGCACGGGCGACTGGTTGCCGATGTCGCTGTGCACGAGGGCGACCTTGCCTGCAAATCGCGCAACGGCCGCGGGCAGGGTATCCTGCAGCTGGCCCTCGATAAGAAACGCGGCGTCCGGCGTCGAGTTTTCGTGAGCGCGCGCCTTGCGGTCGAAGACGTAAATCTCCCTGTCCGGCAGGATGGTGCGCAGATGGTCGAAGGTGCGCCCATTGCCGAGACCAACCTCGAAGATGACACCCTCGATGTCGGAGATGCGTTCGGCGGCGAGATTGAGCAACGCGCGCTGTGCGGTGACGCGATGCACGAAGTCGTCAAAGCGCGACATTGCGGATCCGGTTTCGGTACTGCAGCTGATCGGGGAACGCGCCATGACTAACAAAGTTGCGGTGGTCATGAAAGGTTACCCCAGGCTGTCGGAGACTTTCATCGCGCAGGAGCTGCATGGCCTGCAGGAGGCCGGGCTCAATTTTGAGATCTTTGCTCTGCGGAGACCACACGATGACGCGCGGCATCCAGTGCATGAGGCGATCACGGCGCCGGTGCATTATCTTCCGGAATATCTACGTGACGCGCCGTTACGTGTACTCGGCGCGGTGATGCGGGGCATGCTGCGGCCCGGTGTCTTCGCCATGCTGGGCCGGTTCTTCCGAGACGTCCGGCGGGACCGTTCGCGAAACCGCATACGTCGGCTGGGGCAGGCGTTTGTGCTCGCACAGGAGCTGCCTGACGATGTCACATGGCTCTACGCGCACTTCCTCCATACGCCTGCGTCGGTGACACGGTATGCGGCCGTATTGCGCGGGTTGCCGTGGAGTTGCTCTGCTCACGCCAAGGACATCTACACTTCAAGCGATTGGGATCTGCGCGAGAAGCTGGAGGATATGGACTGGCTGGTGACGTGCACCGCGGCGAATGTCGATCACCTGCGGGCGCTTGCGCCGGGTCGGGCGGAGAAGATCGATCTGCTGTATCACGGTCTCGACTTTTCCCGGTTTCCATCACCGTCCCGGAGTGATGATCTACGCGACGGGCCCGTGCGGCTCTTGTCAGTTGGGCGCGCTGTGGAGAAAAAAGGCTATCCTGATCTGCTGGATGCCCTTTCGCGCCTGCCGAAGGAGCTGGACTGGACGTTTGAGCACATTGGCGGCGGTGACGGGCTTGATGCGCTGAAGGGCATTGCGGACGCGTTGGGGCTTGCTGATCGGATCACATGGCATGGCGCGCAGTCTCAGCAGGCGGTGCTTGCGGCGTATCGCCGGTCTGATGTCTTCGTACTCGCCAGCCGCATTGCGGACGATGGTGACCGGGACGGTCTGCCGAACGTCTTGATGGAGGCGCAGAGCCAAGGGCTTACCTGTGTCGCGACGGCTGTCTCCGCCATTCCGGAGTTGATCCGCGATGGCGACACCGGGCTGCTGGTTCCGGGTGATGACGCTGCTTCGCTCTCGGGGGCACTTGAGCGCGTGATCCGCGATGCGGACTTGCGGGCAAGGCTTGGGGCAGCGGGAGAGGCGCGCGTGCGCGGGGCATTTTCTCATGAGGCTGGTATTGCGGAGCTGGCTGCGCGGTTCGGCATTGCGCATGCGGCTGCGGCGAGGGCTCAGCCTGGCGATGGCACCAAGATCTCGCGAGACGCTGCATGAGGGTGGCGTTCTACGCGCCGATGAAATCGCCGCATGCTGCGACGCCCTCCGGCGATCGCGAAATCGCGCGGCGACTTATCGCGGCACTGGAAAACGCTGGGCACCTGGTCGATGTCGCGAGTGAGCTGCGCAGTTTCGATGGTACCGGCGATGATGCGCGACAGCGTGCGATTGCAACGGATGCGGCGGCTGACGCGGATCGCTATCTCTTGGCTGTCGAGGCCGGAGCGCGTCCCATGCCGGACGTCTGGTTCACCTATCATTGCTATCACAAGGCGCCGGATCACCTCGGGCCGCGGCTTGGTGCCGCTCTCGGTGTTCCTTATGTGATCGCCGAGGCGTCGGTTGCGCCGCGTCGAGCGTCAGGCCGTTGGGCGCAAGGCTACGCGGCGGCGCACCAGGCGATTGCCTGCGCGGACCTCATCATCGGTTTGAACCCGCGAGATGAACCAGGTGTGCGCGCCGTGATGAAGCCGGGCGCGAACTATGAACATATGCCGCCGTTTATTGATGCTGCGTCCTTCGGGAGGACTGCGGATCAACGTGAGGCTTTGCGACGTCAATTGTCTGCGGAGGTCGGCTTGCCGTGCGATGTCGCCTGGATCTTGAGCGTCGCCATGATGCGGCCGGGTGACAAGGTGGCGTCTTATAAGAAGCTGGCCGAGGCTCTGCGTCAACTGAGTGATGATCTGCCACCTTGGCGTCTTCTCGTCGTCGGGGATGGCGATGCGAAAGCGGAGGTGGTGGACGCGTTCGCACCTCTCGGTGATCAGGTGTGTTGGCTCGGTGCGCGCAATGGCGGTGCGCTCGCGGAGATTTATGCAGCGGCGGACATCTTTGCCTGGCCTGCCGTCAACGAGGCGTTGGGCATGGTGTTCCTTGAAGCCGGGGCGAGTGGGTTGCCAGTCGTCGCCGGATACACGGATGGCGTGGCGAGTATTGTGCGGGACGGCGAAACCGGGCTGATTGCGCCAATGGGTGACGTGTCGGCTTTTGCCGAGGCGCTCGCAGAGCTGATTATTTCTCCCGCGATGCGCGGACGACTTGGTGCGGAGGCCTCACGTCATGTCCGGGCGCAGCATAACGTGGCAGCCGCCGCGGGTCGTCTCGATGGACTGCTCCGCGATCTAAAACGCGGCGGACGCGGCTGACATGCGGGTTCTCTTTTACGTGCAGCATTTGCTTGGGATCGGGCATGTCGCGCGGGCGGCGGCGTTGGTCCGAGGGCTTGTCAATGCGGGAGACGAGGTTCACGTGGCTTTTGGCGGTGTGTCGGTGCGTGAGGTGTCGTTCGGAGACGCAGCCATCCACTACCTGCCGCCGGTGCGCGCTGCGGATGCGTTGTTTTCCGGATTGGTCAGCGGCGAAGGTGCTCCGATCGATGATGCATGGTGGCACCGTCGCATATGTGCGCTGCTTGCGCTCTATGAGCGCGTTTTGCCGGCTCTGATCGTGACTGAGCATTTTCCGTTTGGACGGAGGAAATTTGCGCGTGAACTGGTGCCGTTGTTTGAGGCGGCGCGCAGGCGCGACGGGACGGCGATCGTCAGTTCGGTTCGCGATGTTGTTGTCGCGCCTGGCGATGTCCGGCGTCGACGCGGTATGATCGAGATGGCCCAACGCTGGTTTGACGGTGTTGCGGTTCATGGGGATCCACGTGTGCTACGGCTCGAGGACAGTCTTGCGGAGGCGCGGGATCTTCAGGGTTTGATCGCGTACACCGGCTATATTGCTCCGCAGGAGGCGGCGGGTGCCGTATCGCCGGAGTTGCAGGACAATGTGCTTGTCGCCGCCGGTGGTGGCGCTGTCGGGGTGGCCCTGTTTGCCGCCGCGATGCGTGCGCGGCGCGCCGGCTTGCTCGCCGATCGCACTTGGCGCTTTTTGATCGGACCGAACTTCGATGCTGACGCCGCTGATGCGCTTCGCCGCGAGGCGCCAGAGAACGTCGTGATCGAAGCGACGCGGGGCGACTATCGCGCGTTGCTGGGTGCGGCCGCGGTGTCGATCTCGCAGGCTGGGTACAACACGATGCTTGATCTGGCAGTTGCGCGATGCCCGGCAGTCGTCGTGCCGTTCGCCGCGGGTGGCGAGAGTGAGCAGGCGCTGCGGGCCGAGAAGTTTGCGCAGGCCGGGCTCGTGCATGTCGTCGATGAGGTGGATTGTTCGCCAGCGCGACTGACGCAGGCTGTTGCCAATGCGCGCGCAGGGCACGCGACGGCGGGTCTGTCGCTCAATCTCGATGGCGTGGCGCAGTCGGTCGCGTTGCTCCAACGGATCGGCGCTGCAGCATGATCAACGGGGCGGCAAACTCGGGATGGGACAGGCTCGCGCGTGAGCTTGACGTCTGGGCGGCAGCCGGAGAGATCGCGACGTTCTGGTGGCGGGATGACGATGCCGGTGAGGTCACGCCTGCGCTGATCCGGCTTGTTGCGCTTTCACGCGAGGCCGATGTTCCGCTCGCGACTGCAGTGGTGCCAGCCTGGATCACCGACGCGTTGCCCGATTTGCTCGACGGAGTGCACGTGTTGCAGCACGGATATCGACACATAAGTCATGCGCCGGACGGAGAGAAAAAAGCAGAGCTCGGTGCGCACCGACCTCTTCTCGAGATCGAGACCGATCTGCGCGCTGGTTCGCAAGAGCTGTCGGCTGCATTTCCGCATGCGCTGCCGGTTCTTGTGCCGCCATGGAACCGAATTTCGGAAGAGATCATCACGGCGCTCGCGCACCTCGGGTATCGCGGGCTCTCAACGTTTGCGAGCGATGCCGGAGTTTGCGCGCCGCATCACGGCTTGCAGGTGCGCGACACCCATGTCGATATTATCGCGTGGCGGACTGGTCGCGGCTTTGTCGGTGAGGAGGCCGCGCTGGCATCGGCCACGCATCATCTCGAAGCCCGCCGGGTTGCTGGTTACGCGCACACGCACCCGACCGGCCTGCTGACGCACCACCTCGTGCACGACGAGGAAAGTTGGCAATTTCTCGCTGAGTTTCTAAGGTTCGTCAGCGCGCATACCGCCGCCACCTGGCTCACGCCTGAGGAGATGTTTCTGCGATGACGGGGCCCTCTCGCAACCTGATCGAAGTGCGCAATCTCGCGATCAGCTTTGACAGTCCGGCGGGCAAGGTGGAGGCGGTCAAGGACATGTCGTTCCGCATCCGGCGCGGCTCGTGTGTGGCGATCGTCGGGGAAAGCGGGTCGGGCAAGAGCGTCTCGGCGCGCGCGATCATGGGCATCCTGCCGCGCAATGCGACGATCGAGCAGGGACAGATCCTGTTCAACGAGCCGAAGGCGCAGCCCGGGCCGGATGCGCAATCCGCGCCGCTCGATCTCGCCCAACTCGACCCGCGAAGCGACGCCTATCGCGACATTCGCGGCGGGCGAATTTCGATCATCTTTCAGGAGCCGATGACATCGCTGTCGCCAGTTCACACTGTCGGCAACCAGATCACCGAGGCGTTGCGGCTCCACTTCGACCTCAATGACGCGGCAGCAGAAGCACGGTGCATCGAAATGCTC
>JBCAXC010000096.1:0-7803 GCA_038534255.1 Pseudomonadota bacterium | reverse complement strand
CGCGACCACGCGAGTGGCCTCTTCGTCATGACGCGCGCTGCACCGACTTCCGACATCGACAGCCTGCCGCCGCTGAGGGAGGTTATTCGCACGCACAATCTGAATGCGCGGAAGTCGCTGGGTCAGAATTTCATCCTTGATCTCAATCTGACGGCGAAGATTGCGCGTGTCGCCGGGGATCTCGAAGGGGCGCATGTCGTCGAGGTGGGGCCGGGACCCGGTGGGCTGACCCGCGCAATCCTCTGCGCCGGAGCGGCACATGTGACGGTGATTGAGCGCGATGATCGATGCCTTGCCCCGCTTGAAGAGTTACGTGGTATGAGTCGCGATAGGTTGCATATCCTGAGCGCCGATGCGCTGGATATCGATTATGCCGCGCTCACACCCGCGCCCTACCGGATTGTTGCTAATCTCCCATACTCCGTTGCGACCCCGCTGCTGACGGGCTGGCTCACATCTGCGAGCTGGCCGCCGCCGTGGCACACGATGACGCTGATGTTCCAGAAGGAGGTCGCGGAACGGATTGTCGCGACGCCCGGCACGAAAGCCTACGGTCGGCTTTCTGTACTCGCGCAATGGCGCAGCACGCCGCAGATTCGCATGGTGCTGCCGCCGGAGGCTTTCACGCCAGCACCGAAAATCTCCTCCGCCGTCGTGCATTTTGAGCCGCGCGAGACACCGTTGGCGGTTCCTTCCACAGCAGCGCTGGAACGACTTACGGCTGCGGCCTTTGGACAGCGGCGAAAAATGCTGCGGGCCAGTCTCAAATCACTCGCCAGCGATGCCGAGGCGCGTATTGAGGCTTGCGATATCAAGCCGACTGCGCGCGCTGACGAAGTTGATGTGGCCGGGTTTTGCGCGTTGGCGCGAGCGTTCGATCCACCGTCGCTATAGCTCGCGACGGATCGCGTTCACAAATTTGACCAGCCCGGTCTGACGGTCGCGACGGTGACGTTCGGCAACGAGGATGCCGCGCAGCGCGTGGAGGCTCCGGCCTACGTCTTCGTTCACGATCACATAGTCATACTCGGACCAGTGGCTGATCTCCTCCGATGCGCGTGACATGCGTGCTCGGACTGTCTCCGCGCTGTCCTGCGCGCGTTTGACGAGACGCTCCTCGAGCGTTGCACCTGAGGGTGGGAGAATAAACACAGAGACGACATCATCACGCTGCGCCTCGCGTAGTTGTTGTGCCCCCTGCCAGTCGATGTCGAACAGGACATCGCGCCCCGCCTCCAGCGCTGCGAGAACCGGGCCGCGCGGGGTGCCATAGCTGTTGCCGAAGACGGTCGCATATTCGAGCAGCTCGCCGCCGCTAGACGCTTCATGAAAGCGCTCTGCATCCGCGAAGAAATAATCGACACCGTCTTTTTCGCCAGGGCGCGGTGTGCGGGTCGTCATCGAGATCGACATGTCGATCGCATCTTCCTGCGCGAGGAGTGCGCGCGAGAGTGTCGTCTTGCCTGCGCCCGACGGCGAAGACAGCACGAACATCAGGCCGCGGCGCGTGATGCGAGGCGGGCTGGATGCGGAGCGGTCCGGTAATGTCTCGGGCTCGTTGGATTGGGGCTCACTCAATGTTCTGCACCTGCTCCCGGAACTGATCGATCACCGTTTTAAGTTGAAGACCGATCTGCGTGATCTCCTCGTCGTGCGACTTCGAGCACACGGTGTTGGCCTCGCGATTGAACTCCTGGGAGAGAAAATCCAGTTGCCGACCAACAGGCTCGCTGGCGTCGAGCAGTTTGCGGGCAGCGGCGACGTGACTGACTAGGCGTGCCAGCTCTTCCTCAATGTCCGCCTTGGTGGCGAGGAGGACGACCTCCTGCTGGATGCGCGCGGTATCAAGCACATCATGCTCCGCCAGCAAACGTTGCACACGCGCAAGAAACTTCTCACGGATCCGCTCGATCGAGCGGCCGGGCGCCTGCTCGAGCTGATTGATCAGCGCGGCGATTGCGTCGATCTGTTGTGTGAGGGCGCTTTGCAGCCGATCACCCTCGGCACTGCGTGCATCGACGACCTGCGCGACGAGGGCATCGAAGCTCTCCATCAGCGCCGCCCGATGCGCGTCGTAGCTGCCGCTGGTCTCGTCGTTCTCGCTGAAATCTATGACGCCGCGGATTGCCAGCAGTGCCTCGATCGAGGGCGCGGGCGTCTTGGCGATCGCACTGGCGCGTGCGCCGATGTCGACGAGGTCCTTGAAGAGCGCTTCATTCAGAGTGATCGATGCTGCACGCGCGTCGCGTTTGACGGCGAGGGACACGCTGCAGTTGCCGCGCTTGAGCTTTTTCGAAATCGCCTTGCGGATGTCGGGTTCAAGCGCGTCTGCGCCGGTCGGAAGGCGCGTGCGGACATCGAGCCCCTTGCCGTTCACGCTCCGCAGCTCCCAGAACCACGTGAGCCCGGCGGCGGTCCCGTCAACGCGGGCGAAACCTGTCATGCTGTGCAATGCCATGCGCGGGCATAGCCTCGCGCGTCCGTCTACTCAAGGGGCGAGCGGGGGGCGAGCGGGTTCGCGTGGCGCGCGCGTACGGCCGTGATGCGGGCGCCGAGCGCTAGTTGGACTGCGCAGCTTCTTCGGCGGCTTTCTTCTGCTTGGCGCGAAGTTCGCGTTCGATCTTGCGCCATTTGACGACGTTGCGATTGTGCTCACGCAGCGTCGAGGCAAAGACGTGCCCGCCGGTGCCATCCGCGACGAAGAACAACGCCTCTGTCGCCACCGGGTTCAGCACGGCTTCCAGAGCGGAGCGGCCCGGGTTGGCGATCGGCGTCTTAGGCAGGCCGTCGATCTGGTAGGTATTCCAATCGGTCTTGCGGTCAATCTCGCTGCGACGGAGTCCCCGCCCGAGGGAGCCGCGCCCTTTCGTGATGCCGTAGATGATCGTCGGGTCGGACTGAAGCTTCATGCCCTTGCGCAGACGGTTGGTGAACACACCGGCGACCTCGCCGCGCTCGTCAGCACGGCCGGTTTCTTTCTCGACCACGCTTGCAAGGATAATGGCCTCACGCTTGGTCTTGATCGGCAGGTCGTCGGCCCGGTTTTGCCAGAGCTTGTCGAGGAAACGCTTCTGGTCGTTCTGCATCTGGGCAATGAGATCCGTGCGGCTCATCCCGCGGGAAAAGCTGTAGGTGTCCGGCAGGAGCGAACCTTCCGCCGGAATCTCGGTGATCTCGCCGGTGAGCAGCGGTTCGGCGTTCAGGATCTGGACGGCGTCATAGCTGCTCTTGCCTTCAGGGATCGTCACGCGATGAAGGATCGCCTTACCCTCGGTCAGCGTGTCGAGCACCTGACGCACGCTCGCTTTGGCGGGGAACGCATATTCACCGGCCTTTAGCTTCTTCTGCGCCTGAAACCGCATCACCCCCATCTTGAAAAGCCAGCGATCGCGCAGCACGCCTTCCTTCACGAGACGCTGGGCAATCAGGTTGCCGCCCTCACCGCGTGGGATCACAACCGTGGTCGCGTAGTTCAGCGGACCGGGCTTGTCGAACTGGTTCTTGATCAGCACGAAGCCTGCCCCGATCACGATCAGCAGCATTAGTGTGCCGGTGAAAAGCCCGTTGAGAAACTTCAGCATTGGCCAAACCCGTTTTGAAGCCTGTTCGCGTTGAAGACGTGTCCGGCGCGTCGGTGGCTCGGGAGCCCGCGCCGGTTCCAGCGCTTCCGACGGACTGCGCGGTACCGTGCCGACATTGTATGCGTCGGCGTACCCGTCTTGCGAAGCACCCGGCGCCGCTCCGTCCGGACGCGATGACACCAGCGCTGCGCCTGTAGTTGTATCAACGCCTCGCATTGCGTCACGCGCCTCGTTCACGTCACTGGATGAAAAACGACACGCCGACCACTTTGTACACAACTAGAGCAAGATTCGGCCCAATGCGCTGCGCGTTCGGCAGCCATCGGCTCAATTGGCAGGCCGCATCGCTCACCGAGGCGCACCGTATCGCAAAATATGGCGAATTACGGGTGCCGGGGCGGTCGGGACTACGCTGCCCTAATCGACAGCTCGCATGACAAGTGACGCATTGGTGCCACCAAAGCCGAACGAGTTGCTCAGCACCGTCCTGATTTCGCGCTCGCGCGCGGTGTGCGGCACCAGATCGATCGACGTCTCAACGGACGGATTGTCCAGATTGAGCGTTGGTGGCGCGACCTGATCGCGCATCGCAAGGATCGAAAAGACAGCTTCAACGGCGCCAGCGGCACCGAGCAGGTGACCGATCGAGGACTTCGTGGATGACATTGAGACGCCGACGTCCTCGCCGCCGAACAGACGCTCGACGGCACCCAGCTCGATCTCGTCGCCCATAGGCGTCGATGTACCATGCGCGTTGACGTAGTCGATGTCTGATGCCGCGATCCCGGCACGTTTGATCGCCATCTCCATGCAGCGAAACGCGCCATCGCCGTCTTCGGCCGGTGCCGTGATGTGGAAGGCGTCGCCCGAAAGGCCGTAGCCGATCACCTCGGCGTAGATGCGGGCGCCGCGGGCCTTCGCATGCTCGTACTCCTCAAGCACAACGCTTCCGGCGCCCTCGCCCATCACGAAGCCATCGCGGTCCTTGTCGTAAGGTCGGGAGCCTTTTTCCGGCGCGTCATTGAAATCGGTGGAGAGCGCTTTGCAGGCAGCGAAGCCTGCTAGCGCCAAACGGCAGATTGGCGACTCGCTGCCGCCTGCGACCATGACGTCCGCATCGCCGAGCGCGATCAGTCGTGAGGCATCGCCGATCGCGTGGGCGCCGGATGAACACGCGGTCACTACCGCATGGTTCGGTCCACGCAGACCGTGACGGATGGATATCTGGCCGGACGCGAGGTTGATCAGGCGGCCGGGGATAAAAAACGGGCTGATCCGCCGTGGGCCCTTTTCGGCAAGCAAAAGCGAGGCGTCATGGATGCCTTCGAGCCCGCCGATACCGGAGCCGAACAGCACGCCCGTCGCGATCTGATCATCGCGATCCTTCGGGTGCCAGTCGGCATCGGCTAGGGCCTGGTCAGCGGCGGCGAGGGCGAAGATGATGAAGTCATCGACCTTGCGCTGCTCTTTTTTCTCCATCCAGTCGTCCGGGTTGAACGTGCCGTCCGACCCGTCGCCGCGCGGCACCTGGCATGCGATCTGGCAGGCGAGATCGTCAACATCGAATGAGGTGACTTTCGCCGCGCCGCTCTGGCCGTCCCGCAGCCGCTTCCAGACCGGCTCAACGCCGGTGCCGAGCGGTGTCACCAGTCCCAATCCCGTAACGACGACACGTCTCATGTCGCTTCCTCCGCAACAAAACTCGTGCGCCTCGACGGCGCATGTCTCACGAACGCGGCAGGGCGACGCCAGCCAGAAACCGCCCCACCTTACAGCGAAGGCCGACACCCGTTGCGGATGCCGGCCTTCGCAGGATTTGAACGATGGGGTGCTGCCTGCCTCAGGCCGACGCTGCGGCTACCGGGGATGGCGCGCCCACCACCGTGGTCAGGCAGAGGCTTTCTCGAGGAAGGAGACTGCGTCGCCGACGGTCTGGATCGTCTCGGCCGCATCATCCGGGATTTCGCATCCGAACTCTTCCTCAAACGCCATGACCAACTCGACCGTGTCGAGACTGTCAGCGCCAAGATCGTCAATGAAACTTGCGTTCTTCGTCACCTTGTCGGCGTCGACACTGAGGTGCTCGACAACAATCTTGCGGACCCGCTCTTCAACGTCGCTCATTCTCATATTCTCCGTGGGTACTAGGTCGTGTGTCTTGTGATGGACGAGCGCCCCGTCATGCTTCGGTCAAAGCCGGTGCATGGTCTGGCGTGTCCGCGATGATCGTTTCGCAACGTTGTCTCGTGGGCACCCGTCCGTCGCAGATGTCAGACACCTCGAGACGGGCGCTGTGGAAGGTCTCGCGCGTCAGTGGGCGGCGCTTACCATGTTTCTTTTGGCGAATCCAAGGGCTAAACCGTGGCGGGCAATCAGTGCCCGTCAGACCATCAACAGACCGCCGTTAATGTTCAGCGTCTGGCCTGTGATGTACTGCGCCTCATCCGATGCCAGATAGACCACGGCGGCGGCAATATCTTCCGGCGTGCCGAATGTGCCCGAGGGGATGTGCTGCGCCAGCTGCGCCGTCTGATCCTCTGTCAGGGCGTCGGTCATTGGCGTCTTGATGAAGCCCGGCGCGATGCAATTTGCTGTGACGCCGCGGGTGGCCACCTCGCGGGCAAGCGATTTCGTCATACCGATCATGCCGGCTTTAGACGCGGCGTAGTTCGCCTGGCCCGGGTTGCCGATCAATCCGCTGATCGACGAGATGTTGATGATCCGGCCGTGGCGGTTCTTCATCATGTTGCGCAATGCGGCACGGCAAGCGGCGAATGTCGACGTCAGGTTGATCGAGATGATCCGGTCCCAATCGTCGTCCTTCAGCAGCATCAGCAGGTTGTCCTTCGTCACCCCGGCGTTGTTCACCAGGATGTCGAGTTTGCCGAGTGCGGTCTCTGCATCCTTGATCAGGGCTTTGACGGCATCGCGGTCGCCGAGATCGCAAGGGAGCACATGAACCGAGCCGCCAAGCTCTTCGGCCAGCGACTTGAGTTTCTCCTCTCGCGTGCCGGAGATTGCGAGCGCGACACCGCGCTCATGCAACGTGCGCGCGATGGTCTCGCCAATGCCACCCGTCGCGCCGGTGACGAGCGCCGTTTTGCCGTTCAGATCAAACATTCTGTCTCTTCCTGCCTATCGGGCTGTGTCGTGTTGCGGGCTTGTCGCGCGCCGTCAAAGTGCTGCGGCGAGCGCCTCGACGGCTTCGGGTGTGCCGGTGTCGGAGGTTATGAGGCTGCGATCGATCTGGCGCGCAAGACCGCAGAGGACTTTACCCGCACCGATCTCATGAAAGGTATCGACGCCCTCAGCGGCCATCGCCGTCATGCACTCGCGCCAGCGGACCGTGCCCGTCACCTGTTCGACGAGGCGTGAGCGGATCTCTTCCGGATCAGAAATCGGGGCGGCGAGCACGTTGGCGACCAGTGGCACTTTCGGTGCCGCGATGTCCACGTCGGCGAGCGCGGTCTGCATCACATCCGCGGCAGGCTGCATCAGTGCGCAGTGGAACGGCGCACTGACCTTCAGCGGGATCGCACGCTTGGCCCCGAAATCCTTGGCGATCGCTACCGCCTTGTCGACCCCGGCCTTCGCGCCACTCAACACGACCTGGCCCGGCGCGTTGTCATTCGCCACCTGGCACACACCGTCGGCGCTCGCCGCGTCGGCGAGCTTTTGCGCGTCCTCAAGCGCGATGCCGAGCATTGCCGCCATCGCGCCCTCGCCGACCGGCACCGCAGTTTGCATCGCCGCGCCGCGTGCACGCAGAAGGCGTGCCGCGTCGCCAATGCTGAACGCACCTGCCGCAGCCAGCGCGGAATATTCTCCGAGGGAATGGCCGGCGACGAACGCGACTTTCGGCATCGGATCAACACCGTGATCGCGCTCCAGCATCCGCATTACGGCCAGCGAGACCGCCATGAGTGCCGGCTGAGCGTTGGCCGTCAACGTGATCGCATCTTCCGGCCCCTCCCACATCGTCGCGGACAGTTTTTCGCCGAGCGCGTCATCCACCTCGTCGAACACGGCGCGGGCCGCCGATGATGCATCAGCCAGCGCCTGCCCCATGCCAACGGCCTGACTGCCCTGACCCGGGAACATGAAAGCTCGCGTCATGGTGTTCTGCTCCGCCTTTGCGCTTGTCACCTTGCGCCGAAAAGCATCACGCCGGTCGGCAAGTCAAGGCGGGGCAGGCGACGTTGGTTAGGCGAGATGACAGTCC
>JBCAXC010000095.1:0-7822 GCA_038534255.1 Pseudomonadota bacterium | reverse complement strand
CCCAATGGGCTCCGCACATCCGCTGAACGCACCCTATGAAGCCTTCAAGACCGCGGACCGATGGATCACGATCGGCGGCGCAAACCAGCGCAACTGGCTCCGCATCCTCGATGTCGTCGGCGCCACCCACCTGGCGGACGATCCGCGCTTCACGGACAACGCAGCACGGATGGCGAACCGCATGGCTCTGGCCGACGCGTTGGCACCCTTTCTCGCCAAGCGCACAAGCGCCGACTGGCTGGCCGCGTTCGCGGCGGCGGGCGTCCCTGCAGGGCCGGTCCTCGACATCGCCGAGATGCACGCCCATCCGCAGACCGAGGCCCGCGACATGGCGCCGAGCCTCAACCATCCCATCGCGGGCGCGGTCAGAACCCTCGGGGCGCCGGTCAAATTCTCGAAAACCCCCGGTGGCGTTCACCGCTGCGCACCTCGGCTCGGCGAGCACACCTTCGATGTTCTGCGCGAAGCAGGTATGACGACCACCGAAATCGAAGCCATGATCGACCGCGGCGACGCCATTGCGCTCTAAGTGCAATGCCCGGCCACTCCACCGCCGCATCCGAAACAGGAGAAAATACCATGACCGACCGCGTCCAGCACGGCAGCCTCTCCGTCGACAGCGCCTGGTCGACGTTCGTCGAGACGGATGTTCTCCCCGGCACCGGCGTCGCGCCAGCTGCGTTTTGGTCCGGCCTTGAGGGCATCATCAAAGATCTCGGACCAAAGAACCGCGCGCTGCTGCAAAAACGCGCCGATCTCCAGGCGCGCATCAATGCCTGGCACCGCGAGCGCGCAGGTCAGCCCCATGACGCGAGCGCCTACAAGGCCTTCCTGATCGAGATCGGCTACCTCGTCACCGAGGGGCCAGATTTTTCCGTCACGACGGAAAACGTGGATCCGGAGATCGCTGATATCGCGGGACCACAACTCGTCGTCCCGGCAACCAACGCACGCTACGCACTGAACGCCGCCAATGCACGGTGGGGCAGTCTTTATGACGCCTTTTACGGCACTGATGCAATCCCGGATGCCGACGGTGCCGAACGTAGCGGCGGCTATAACCCCAAACGCGGCGCGAAAGTCATCCAGGCCGCCCGCGCCGTTCTCGATGAGCTGGCACCATTGGTCTCCGGATCGCACGCCTCATCTACCGGATATACAATCCGCGATGGCGCCCTCGACGTGACCGATGCCAACGGGATGTCGAACGCGCTGCAAGAGCCTGACGCATTCGTCGGCTACCGCGGCCCTGCCGATGCGCCCACGCACATTCTTCTCCGCAACAACGGGCTCCACGCCGAGATCACGATCGACCGCGATCACCCGATCGGCAGGACCGACCCAGCCGGCGTAGCCGACGTGATGATGGAAGCAGCACTCTCGACCATCGTCGATCTTGAAGACTCGATCGCCGCCGTCGACCCGGCCGACAAGATCGCCGCGTATCGCAACTGGTTCGGCCTGATGAAGGGTGACCTCTCCGCCAACTTCACAAAGGGCGGCGAAACGCTGACCCGCACGCTTGAGGCCGACCGAACTTACACGCGCGGCGATGGCACGACAGAAGTTACAGTGCCCGGCCGCTCCGTTCTCCTCGTGCGCAACGTCGGGCATCTGATGACAGACACCAGCGTCATCGACGCGGAGGGAAATCCCGCTGGCGAAGGACTGCTGGACGCCATGGTCACCGCCGCGATCGCAATGCATGACCTCAAGGGCAACGGCCCGCACCGCAACAGCCGCACCGGCTCGGTCTACATCGTCAAACCCAAGATGCACGGACCGGAAGAAGTCGCACTCACTACAGAACTGTTCGACCGGACCGAAGACGTACTCGGCCTCGCGCGCAACACCCTCAAGGTCGGCATCATGGACGAGGAACGCCGCACGACCTGCAACCTCAAGGAGTGCATTCGCGCCGCCAAGGACCGGGTCTTCTTCATCAACACCGGCTTCCTCGATCGGACCGGAGATGAAATCCATACCTCGATGGAAGCCGGGCCGATGATTCGCAAGGCCGCGATCAAGGACACCGCGTGGATCGCCGCCTACGAGGATCAAAACGTGGACGTTGGCCTGCGCACCGGACTGCCCGGCCACGCACAGATCGGCAAGGGAATGTGGGCCATGCCGGACCTGATGGCCGCGATGATCGAGCAGAAGATCACGCACCCCATGGCCGGCGCGGATTGTGCCTGGGTCCCGTCGCCAACCGCAGCAACGCTGCACGCCCTTCACTACCATCGCGTCGACGTCGCGAGCAGGCAGCAGGAGCTGAGATCGCGTCAGCGCGCGAGCCTTGACGATATCCTCGCCATCCCGCTCGCCGTCGAGACAAACTGGCCACCGCAGGATGTAACAGCAGAACTGGAGAATAATGCGCAGGGCATCCTCGGCTATGTCGTGCGCTGGATCGATCAGGGTGTAGGGTGTTCGAAAGTGCCGGACATAAATGACATCGGCCTGATGGAAGATCGCGCGACTTTGCGCATTTCGAGCCAGCACATTGCCAACTGGCTGCGCCACGGCATCGCGAGCGAACAACAGGTCATGGAAGTCATGCAGCGCATGGCCGCCATCGTCGATCATCAGAACGCGGGCGATCCGGCGTACCGTCCGATGTCACCGGACTTCGGCGACAGCATCGCCTTCGCTGCAGCTTGCGATCTCGTTTTCAAGGGCGCCGAGCAACCGAACGGCTACACCGAACCCGTCCTCCACCGCCGCCGCGTCGAGGCGAAGGCGAAACACGGCGCGTAACCAGAAACCGGCATCCATCTTGATGCCACGTGGCCACTGTGCTCGATTTCACGGTGAGACCTGAAACTGTTGCACCCGGAGAATGACAATGAAACGCGCACTCGGCCTCCTGGCATTGACACTCTGCGTGTTGAGCGTGAGCCCTTTGTTCCTCGCTGCATCGACGCAGGCTGTCGCTCAGGGCCGTGATTGCGCCCACGGGCCTGACTTCTATCGCGTCCGCAACGTCGCATCGCACGACCACCTGAATGTCCGCGCGCGACCAACGGCAAGCAGCGCCCGCGTCGGCGCGATCCCTTACAATGGCATCCGCGTGAAATGCATCGGCCCCTGCGCCGGCAACTGGTGCAAGGTCGATTGGTCCGGCACAGTCGGATGGGTAAACATGCGATTTCTGGGAGAATAAAGCGGAGCCTTCGTCTTGGGGCGGCACCGCCTCGCCAGGTGAGCGCACGCTCGAAGAGCAGAACTCACACCTCGCAGACGAACAGCCCTTCGCTCAGCGTGAAGATCAGCCCATCATCGCCCTGCTCCGGCCGCAGGTATGCCCGGAACGCACTCGAGCCTTCATCGATCATCCGGACCAGCTCATCGAGCGTCTGATCGCTGACCTGCATCCGCTCTGCCCATGCCAGAAAGCCCATGGGCTTGGCGAGCACTTCATGATGCGTCACACGGAAGCCGGCTGCCTCAAGCACGCCAAGCCACTCGGTAAACTGCAAAGCACGAAAGTGAGACGGATCGCGAAGCTTCTCAAAGAGATTGTAATCCTCCGCCGCCGCGGCGAGGTCGTCTGACGTGAAGCCTGGTGTCGTCCGTGTATCCGGCGCCATATTGTCCACGAGACCGAATTTCCCTCCCGGCTTCAGCGCCCGTCGCACACCATCCAGAAATCCGCCAATGTCCGGAAAGTGATGCGGCGCGATCCGGCACGTCACGGCATCAAACGTGCCGTCCGCGAACGGCAGACGCTCAGCGTCGGCAATCTCGAAGGAGACATTCGCAGCAGCTTTTTCATCCGCCTGCCGACGCGCCACATCAAGCATCTCCGGCGTGAGGTCACTCGCCACAACATGCGCAACATGCGGCGCGAATGCCAACGCCGTATGCCCGGCCGCCGTCGCGATATCGAGCATCCGCCACGCCGGCCCGGGCGCCATCGCAGACACGAGCGCAGCCAGGCTCGCCCCCTTCGCATGCACCGAACTCGTCGCGTACTTTTCAGCGTTGACGCCGAACTGGTGCCTGTTCAACGCCTTCGGCATTACATGCTGCGCACATCAACAAACCGACCGGCAATCGCCGCAGCAGCAGCCATGGCCGGGCTGACGAGATGCGTGCGCCCCTTGAAGCCCTGTCGGCCTTCAAAATTGCGGTTGGATGTCGAGGCGCAGCGCTGGCCGGGTTTGAGCTGGTCCGGGTTCATCGCGAGACACATGGAGCATCCGGGCTCGCGCCACTGGAAACCGGCAGCGGTAAAGATATCCGCAAGCCCTTCCTGTTCCGCCTGCTCTTTCACGAGGCCTGAGCCCGGGACGATCATCGCATAGTCGAGGCCGTCCGCAACTTTTTTTCCTTCGACGATCTTCGCAACAGCCCGCAAATCCTCGATCCGACCGTTTGTGCATGAGCCGATCCAGATCACATCAAGCGGAATGTCCGTCACCTTCGTGCCGGGTGTCAGCCCCATGTAATCGAGTGAGCGACGGATCGCATCCGCCTTGCCATCGTCCTCCGCGGCGGACGGATCAGGTACTGCACCGGTGATCGAGACGACATCCTCTGGCGAGGTGCCCCACGTCACGATCGGTGGCAGGCTGGCAGCGTCCAGACGAACCTCGGTGTCGAAATGCGCACCCTCGTCGGAGTGCAGCGTCTCCCAGTACTTCATCGCCATTTCCCAGGCGCCGCCCTTCGGTGCACGGGGCCGTCCCTTCAGATAGGCGAAGGTTTTTTCATCCGGCGCAATCATGCCGGCCCGCGCACCACCCTCGATCGTCATGTTGCAAACCGTCATCCGGCCTTCCATCGACAGATCCCGAATGGCCGATCCGGCAAACTCGACGACGTGGCCCGTGCCGCCCGCCGTCCCGATCTCGCCGATAATGGCGAGGATGATATCTTTCGCGGTCACCCCATCGGGCAGATCGCCGTCCACCGACACGCGCATGTTCTTCGCTTTTTTCTGAATCAACGTCTGCGTCGCCAGCACATGCTCGACTTCTGACGTACCGATCCCATGCGCCAGCGCACCGAACGCCCCATGCGTTGAGGTATGGCTGTCCCCACACACAATGGTCGTACCCGGCAGCGTAAATCCCTGCTCCGGCCCGACAATGTGAACGATGCCCTGGCGCGGATCGACCTCGTTGAAATACTCGACGCCAAACTCCGCGCAGTTCGCAGCGATCGCATCGACCTGCGTCTTTGACATCGGGTCGCTGATCCCACCCGAACGATCTGTCGTCGGCACATTATGATCCACGACCGCGAGGGTCTTTCCAGGCGCGCGCACTTTACGTCCGGTCATCCGCAACCCTTCAAAAGCCTGCGGGCTCGTCACCTCATGGATCAGATGGCGGTCGATATACAAAAGGCAGGTGCCGTCATCCTGCTCGTGCACCACGTGGTCGTCCCAGATCTTGTCGTAGAGCGTCTTGGCCATCGTGTGCGTCCCTTCCTGGCGTCGGCATTGTGATAAGGAGAAACGGCGCGTCAGCGCGTTTGTCAATGTGCGACGCGGCGCGGCCATCCGCCTGGCGTCAGCACGGCACAGAGCGCAAGCGACAGCGATGCCGCCACAAGCGCCATCGAGAACGAACCTGTCGCCTCGGCCAGCACGCCGGCAAGCAACGGCCCGACAACCTGACCAAGCCCGAACGCAGCCGTCATCAGACCGAGCACAACGCGCCCGTCCTGATCGGTCAGTGTCTTCGCATGGAGAAAGCCGATCGCCGTAAGCGAGACCATCGACCCGCCGAGCGTGATCGCTGAAAAGATAAGACCCGCCGCGCTGCCCGTCAGGGCGAGCGCTGTGCCAACGGCCTGCATTGCCGCCGATGCCGCATAGGCAAACCCCGTCCCGGCGCGCGCTGAAACCAGAGACCAGAACGCCACTGACGGGATCGCGGCGAGCCCGACGATGACCCAGATCGGCACCTCCAGCCACCGAACCTCCGGTGCCTCGCGCACCATCGCCGAGATGAACGTCGCGAGGATCACATAGCCGAAGCCGAACAAGCCGTAAGAGAACACAAGCTGCCAGACGCGCCGACTGAACCGCGTCGCGCGCGCCGGTACTGCAGCGCCGCCACCAACATCACCTGCGTCATGTGCAGGCACAGCCCACAGGGCAAACGCACACCCTGCGAGCGAGACAATCCCGCCCGTTGTCCAGAACGTCGACCAGCCGGACCCTGCCGCCGAAAGTACCCCGACAAGCACACCGCTCAAAGCGATGCCCACACCAACACCGGCGAAATGGAGAGAAAAGAGCTCGGCCCGCCCACGCTGCGTCAATCGCGCAAGCACCAACGTCGAGGCCAGCACGAGCACGAACGCACTCGCCAGTCCGCCGAGAAAGCGCACAACCAGCAGTGGTGTGAGCGATGTGAACAACCCGGACGCCATCGTGGTCATCGCACTGACCAGCAACGCGATGAGAAACCACCGCCGCGCACCGCCCGGCAGCGCCATCCACGCAGCAGCCAGCGCCCCGATCAGATATCCGAGATAGTTTGCCGACGCGACGAGCCCCGCATCCGCCTTCGTCCACCCGAGCGCTGCTTCCATATCCGGAAGGATCGGCGTGAAGATAAATCTCCCGATCCCCATCGCAACGACAAGTGAGACAAGCCCACCGAGCGCGAGCAGAACATCGCGGGAGTCGGATCGATCCTCCGCTTGCGCCACAGCCAAACTTCCTTGCAATGACCAAAAGAAAAGGCGCGAACCAAAGGGCCGCGCCTTCCCAATTCATAACAGCGAGGGTCGTCCTTACGCGTCTGGCTTGGCCTCGCCCTCGGTTGATGCGTCAGCCGCATCGTACGCTGCCTCTTCTTCCGGCACTTCGTCGACCGTCGAGGCCGCCATCAAATCACGGGCTTGCGCGACCCAGTCTTCCCGCTCGATACGACCGCGGAAGTTCAGCACTTCGTCGACCTGCGCGATCTCTTCGTCCTGCAGGTTCGCGACCTGGGCAAACTGCGTGAGGCCCAGCTTGTTGAGACGCTTCTGAAGCTCCTCACCGACACCCTTGATCTGGGTCAGATCGTCGGCATCGCCCTTAGGCTTCTTGAAACCCTTCCACTTATCGCGCGCAGAGAGTTTCTTGCCCTTTGCGTCCGTACGTTCGGCGATACGGGCAGATTTGCCGCGACGACCACGGAGATAATAAAGCTTCGCGCGACGCACCTTACCGCGACGTACGACTTCAATGCTCTCGATTAGCGGAGAGAAAACCGGGAACACCCGCTCCACGCCTTCCCCGTACGAAATCTTGCGCACCGTGAAGTTCTCGCTGAGCCCTGCGCCAGCGCGGCCGATACAGACGCCTTCATAGGCCTGGATCCGCGCCCGCGTGCCTTCAACAACCTTCACGTTGACGCGCACCGTGTCACCGGGCTGGAATTCGGGAACCGGACGCTCGGACTCAAGCGCCTGCATATGCTCTTGCTCGAGCTGCTGGACGATATTCATGCGTGCACACTCTGTGTTTTTGGCCATCGAGCGAAGAGGAGCGGCGCACGGCGACATCGGACGCGGATGCCCGGCGAGGCTCGTTCGTTCGAAATTGTTCGAAAGATCACCGCGCCATAGCGGAAAGACACGCCCTTGTCGATGAAATTTCGCCGCGCCGGGGCTCATGCGTTGACGCGGCAGACAGTCAGGGTGGGGCGGCGTCGACCTCACCGGCCCGGCAGTCAGCGACGGCTTTCAGCGCTGTTGCGACGGCAGCGTCGAATTGTGCTCTGAGCTGTGATCGCGCCTCCGCCTCACGAGGCACATCAAACGCCTTGCCGCCATCCAGCAGACCGCTCACGACATTCTGCGCCCAAGTGAC
>JBCAXC010000094.1:0-7883 GCA_038534255.1 Pseudomonadota bacterium | reverse complement strand
TGGCGGGACGCTATGCCAGCGCGCTGTTCGAGCTTGCGCGCGACAACAACAGTCTTGATGCCGTCGCCAGCGACCTCGATGCATTCGATGCGGCGCTTGATCAGAGCGACGATCTCCAGCGTCTCGTGCGCAGCCCGGTTTTCACCGCTGAACAGCAGCAGAACGCTATCACCGCAGTTCTCGAGAAGGCTGGCGCCAATCCGCTGACCGCGAATTTTCTCAAGCTGGTTGCGAAGAACCGTCGTCTGTTTGCCGTCTCTGACATGATCGGTGGCTTTCGCGCGTTCCTCGCTGAGCATCGTGGCGAGTTGAGCGCCGACGTGACGAGCGCAACGCCGCTTGACAACCAACAGATGCAAACGCTTCAGGCCACGCTCAAAGAGACGATGGGCCAGGATGTGCAGATCAATACCAAAGTCGACGCGAGCATTCTCGGCGGCCTCATCGTGAAGGTGGGCAGCCGGATGGTCGACTCGTCTTTGAAGACGAAACTGAACAATCTCAAAGTTGCCATGAAAGAGGTAGGCTGATGGAAATCAACGCTGCTGAGATTTCCTCGATCCTCAAGGATCAGATCGCGAACTTCGGCCAAGAAGCCGAAGTATCCGAGATCGGTCAGGTCCTGTCGGTCGGTGATGGAATTGCGCGTGTCTACGGGCTCGACAATGTGCAGGCCGGGGAGCTCGTCGAGTTTCCGGGCAACATCCGCGGGATGGCGCTCAACCTCGAAGTCGACAACGTCGGTGTTGTGATCTTCGGTGACGACCGGTCGATCAAGGAAGGCGATACCGTCAAGCGAACAGGCACGATCGTCGATGCGCCGGTCGGCATGGGTCTGCTCGGTCGCGTTGTCGATGGTCTTGGCAACCCGATTGACGGCAAGGGGCCGATCGACTCGACCGAGCGCAAGCTCGTTGATGTCAAAGCGCCGGGCATCATCCCGCGAAAATCGGTGCATGAGCCGGTGCAGACTGGTCTGAAGGCCGTCGATGCGCTGATCCCGGTCGGGCGCGGACAACGCGAACTGATCATCGGAGACCGTCAGACGGGTAAGACTGCTGTCGCGCTTGATGCGTTCCTCAACCAGAAGAATGTCAACGCGCGGGGCGATGACAGCGAAAAGCTCTACTGCATCTATGTGGCGGTTGGGCAGAAGCGGTCGACCGTGGCGCAGCTCGTCAAGGTGCTCGAAGACAATGGCGCGATGGAGTATTCCATTGTCGTTGCTGCGACGGCTTCTGACCCGGCGCCGATGCAGTTCCTCGCGCCGTTCACAGCGTGTACGATGGGCGAGTATTTCCGCGACAACGGCATGCATGGCTTGATCGTCTATGATGATCTGACCAAGCAGGCGGTCGCCTACCGCCAGATGTCACTGCTGCTCCGCCGTCCACCAGGACGCGAAGCGTATCCGGGCGATGTTTTCTATCTTCACTCACGCCTGCTTGAGCGCGCCGCAAAGCTGAACGAGGAGAATGGTTCTGGTTCGCTGACGGCGCTGCCAATCATTGAGACGCAGGCGAACGACGTGTCGGCTTACATCCCGACGAACGTCATCTCGATCACCGATGGGCAGATCTTCCTCGAAACCGACCTCTTCTATCAGGGCATTCGTCCTGCGGTGAACGTGGGTCTATCGGTCTCGCGGGTTGGATCGGCCGCGCAGATCAAGGCGATGAAACAGGTCGCTGGCGCGATCAAGGGCGAGCTCGCCCAGTATCGCGAGATGGCCGCGTTCGCCCAGTTCGGCTCCGATCTTGATGCCGCGACGCAGCGATTGCTGAATCGTGGTGCGCGGCTGACCGAGCTTTTGAAGCAACCGCAGTTCTCGCCACTCGCGGTCGAAGAGCAGGTTGTCTCGATCTACGCCGGCACCAAAGGTTATCTTGACGAGCTTGAGCTGAGCCATGTGGGTCTGTTCGAGGAGGGGCTACTGCGGTTCATGCGCGATGAGCACAACGATGTGCTCGAGACGATCCGGACCGAGAAAGCGCTCAGCGACGAGACCGAAGCGAAACTCAAAGCCGCCGTCGACAAGTTCGCTGGAAGTTTTTCGGCCTGATTGCCGACTTCGAGTGACCTGACGGATCCGGGAGCGCGCAATGGCGAGCTTGAAAGACCTGCGGACGCGGATTGCGTCTGTGAAGGCGACGCAGAAAATTACGAAGGCGATGCAGATGGTCGCCGCCGCGAAACTGCGTCGCGCGCAGGAAGCGGCCGAGGCGGCACGCCCCTATGCCGAGCGGATGGATGGCGTCCTGGCGAATCTTGGCGCAAATATCACAGACACGGATAATGCGTCGCCGATCCTGATCGGCACCGGCAGTGACGAGAAGCATTTGCTGGTCGTTGCTACGGCGGATCGGGGCCTGTGTGGCGGCTTCAATACGAACATTGCGAAGATCGCGCGCTACAAGGCGCAGACGCTGATGGGGCAGGGCAAGCAGGTCCAGATCCTGTGTGTCGGGCGCAAGGGCTATGATGTTCTCAAGCGTGAGTTTGCGGTGCAGATCATCGACGTGATCTCGCTGAAGGACGTCAAGCAGGTTGGGTTTGCGAATGCGCAGGACATATCCGAGCGCGTGCTTGCCATGTTCGACAAGGGCGAGTTTGACGTCTGCACACTGTTTTTCTCGGAATTCCGCTCGGTGATTTCGCAGGTGCCGACGCCGCTGCAGTTGATCCCGGCAAAACTACCCGAGAGCGATGAGGCCGATGAGGCTGATCCGGCGGCGAACGGTCTGGCGGCCTATGATTACGAGCCGGGCGAAGAGGAAATTCTCAACGACCTGCTACCGAAGAACATTGCGACGCAGGTCTTCCGCGCGCTGCTCGAGAACAGTGCTTCAGAGCAGGGCGCGCGCATGAGCGCGATGGACAACGCGACGCGCAACGCCGGTGACATGATCGACCAGCTCACGATCACCTACAACCGGACGCGCCAGGCGCAGATCACGACGGAGCTGATCGAGATAATTTCGGGCGCGGAGGCGCTGTAGACCGGTCGGCAATCGCGTGCAAAGGTTTGGTCGGATGGTGGAGGCGACCTTGCCGGACAAAGGTTTTTCAGAAGAGGGGCAGCGGTCCATCGAACGGCTGGACGACTTGGTTGGCCAGTTTCGGACTTTTGGAGAGTATGGCCCGACGTACAAGGTGCTTAGGATTATCAGCGACACACATGCCCACATCATTGTCCCGGTAAGCGGAGAAGAGCTGGATTACGAAATCGAGAAAATTCGCAGCCATCCGCTTGAAGTTTGATGTTTGCGCTGTCGTTCGACCTCGTCGTGAAAGTTGCTGAGCACCATCATCCAAGGAGCGACTCCAGCTACTGCTATCGCGAGATAAGAGGCCTCTTGAACAACTTCGGTTTTGAGCGGGTGCAAGGGAGTGTCTACGTTACGTAAGACGAAAATCTGACAAACCTGTTCAGTGCGATCGATGCGCTGCGATCACTGGACTGGTTCACGGAAAGTGTGCGCGACCTTCGGGTGTTTCGCGTGGATCATGGGACGAACTTTACGGCGTTCGTCAAAGGCATTCAGACGTAGGCGCAGCGTAACGACGCTGCAGCAAAGGAAGAGAAGAACATGGCAGAAGGTAAAATCAGTCAGGTGATGGGTGCTGTGGTCGATGTGCAGTTCGATGACCATCTGCCGGCTATTCTGAACGCGCTTGAGACGGACAACGGCGGTAAGCGCCTAGTGCTCGAGGTCTCGCAGCATCTTGGTGAGAACACCGTGCGAACCATCGCGATGGACGCGACGGAAGGTCTGGTGCGCGGTCAGTCGGTGAACGATACCGGTGATCCGATCGCCGTCCCGGTGGGTGATGGCACGCTTGGTCGCATCATGAACGTGATTGGCGAGCCGGTGGATGAAGCCGGGCCCGTGCCGCACGAAGCAACGCGCCCGATCCACCAGTCCGCGCCTGATCTCGTCGACCAGTCGACGGAGAGTGAGGTTCTCGTTACGGGCATCAAGGTTGTCGACCTGCTGGCGCCGTATGCGAAGGGTGGCAAGATCGGCCTGTTTGGCGGTGCCGGTGTTGGCAAGACCGTGCTGATCATGGAGCTGATCAACAATATCGCGAAGGCGCACTCGGGGCGTTCGGTGTTTGCCGGTGTTGGCGAACGGACGCGTGAGGGCAACGATCTTTACTGGGAAATGATCGAGTCCAACGTGAACCAGGAAGGTGGTGGCGGCGACTCGAAAGCTGCGCTGGTCTATGGCCAGATGAACGAGCCTCCAGGAGCGCGCGCACGCGTGGCGCTGACCGGGCTGACGGTCGCCGAGCACTTCCGCGATGAGGGCGCCGATGTGTTGTTCTTCGTCGACAACATTTTCCGCTTCACACAGGCCGGCTCGGAAGTGTCGGCTCTGCTCGGACGCATTCCGTCGGCGGTGGGTTATCAGCCGACGCTTGGTACCGACATGGGTGCGATGCAGGAGCGAATCACCTCGACGACCAAAGGCTCAATCACGTCTGTGCAGGCCGTCTACGTGCCGGCCGATGACCTGACAGACCCGGCGCCGGCTTCAACATTTGCCCACCTTGACGCGACAACCGTTCTTTCTCGCTCAATCGCGGAGAAAGGGATTTATCCGGCGGTGGATCCGCTCGATTCCACGTCTCGGGTGTTGGAGCCGCGGGTCGTCGGTGACGAGCACTACGAGATCGCACGTCAGGTGCAGGAGATCCTGCAGAAGTATAAAGCGCTGCAGGACATTATTGCCATTCTCGGCATGGACGAGCTGTCGGAAGACGACAAACTCGCCGTCGCGCGAGCGCGCAAGATCGAGCGCTTCCTGTCGCAGCCGTTCTTTGTGGCCGAGGTGTTCACGGGATCGCCGGGCAAGTTCGTCGATCTGCCGGATACGATCAAAGGCTTCCAGGGCCTCGTCAACGGCGACTACGACCACCTGCCGGAGCAGGCGTTCTATATGGTCGGTACGATCGAAGAAGCGATCGAGAAGGCCGAGAAAATGGCTGCCGAGGCCGCCTGATTTCCGCGGACTTTGCGGTGGCGCGTGTTGTGCCGCTGCATACATTCACAAGTTGAGCGGAGACTGCCTTGGCCAGTGCCTACCCACCTTCGAACGGCAACGGAAATGGCAGTTCCGTGCCGTCTATCCGTGGTGCGTCGCGCAGGTTCGGGTCGTGCTGCAGTGCGCTGAATGACATCCTCACGTCCGAGGATTTTTCGGCCACATTCGAGGTCGAGCCCGAGAGCGGCGTGCTCTTCATGGCGGTGGGGCAGGCGGAGATTGAACCTGAAGACGATGGTGACGAGGTCGACATCGCATGGTTCGATCAGGCGGTGATGTTCTGCCCATTCTGCGGCACGCAGCTCCAGACGCCTGAAGAGATCGAAGAGAAGCTTGGTGACCTCGACGAACAAGAAGATGATTGATGGCTGATACTTTCAAATTCGAACTCGTGTCGCCCGAGCGGCTGCTGATGTCGGAAGACGTGACGAGCGTTCGCGTGCCCGGCACCGATGGTGAGTTCACTGTGTTCGCGAACCACGCGCCGACGCTTTCGACGATGCGCCCGGGGCTGATGGACGTCACAATGCCGGATGGCAAATCACAGCGGATTTTCATCCGTGGCGGGTTTGCAGAAGTGCAGCCGGAGAGCCTGACCATCCTCGCTGAGCAGGCCGTTCACGCCGACGATTTAAGCAAGGACTTCTTCCGCGGTGAGATCGAGACGGCGGAGAAGCGTGCGGCGGATGCGGACGATGACCACGTGAAACACGAGATCGCGAACCTGCTGCATCAGCTGCGCGAAATTGAGAAGGAAGCCGGTCACGCGTGAGGTCGGCCCGTGGTCGAAATGCCAAGCGCGGGCTTTGGTCGTTGTTGTCGACTTACTGCCGGTTCGTTATGCCGCCGCGAGATCCCCAAACACCTTGATCAGCTCTTCGTAGACCTTGCGCTTGAACGGGACGATCAGGCCCGGCAGGTCTGCCATCGGAACCCAGCGCCACTCATCGAACTCCGCCTTCTGGCCCGCAGGTGCATCGATATCGATCTCGCTCTCGGGGCCGGTCATGCGCATCGCGAACCATTTTTGTGTCTGGCCGCGAAAGCCATGACCTTCGCCGCGTGACATCACATTCTCGGGGAAATCATAGTCGAGCCACTCCGGGGCCTCCGCGATGATCTCGGCGGAGCGCACACCGGTCTCCTCATGAAGCTCTCGGAAGGCGGCGTCGCGCGGGTCTTCGTCGCCGTCGATGCCGCCTTGGGGCATCTGGCACCAGCCTGTCCAGTCGCCTTCGAGGTCGCCTGGATAGTCGATCCGACGACCAACCCAGACCAGACCGTCGGTGTTAAGCAGCATGATCCCGACGCAACGTCGGTAGCGGGGCGCAATGTCAGTCATGCGAAGGAATACTCACTCGAGGTGATCGCGGCTTAGTTGGTTTCGGCTTGGTCCAACGGTCCGAGATTGCCGACTCCGAGGCCCAGCGTTCCGTCAACTGGATCGTTTGGCAAAGCAAAGATGTCATTGGTCAGAGCCGCGCCTGCTGTCGTGGCGCGCGCATCATCTCCAGTTGACGCAACAGGTTGCGCGACTTCGGTGGTGCGGCGTGGTTCAGGCGATTGTGCAATCTCGTCAGGCTGCAGGTCCTGCTCTCCAGCGTCGTCGCGCGATGGAGGTTCAGGAGACTCCACAATCACGGCTGTTGCGGTCGCTGCAGCAGGCTGTGGTGCTGATGCAGGTTGTGCTGGTGCAACGCGCGGTGTCGGCGTGATCGCGATCTGGGGGGCCAGGACTGTTGCTGGCGGTGGCGCGATGGCGATCGTGGCATGCGGGCCGTCTACGTGCGCGTGCCGCGCCGGGCCAAGCCAGATGAAGGCGCCCGCAACAACGAGCGTCAGTGTAAACGCGGCGAAGATGAGCGATCTCATCGTCGTTACAGCCCTTTAGTACGCGATGCGCGCCGGTCCCCGCCGACGCGCATCAGAGTTCTTGTTCCGACGCTGCTGTTGTTTTGTAGCGTCGGGGTTTGCAATGGCCCGTTGTTGGGCTCGGCGACCTAGCCGTCGTCTTTCTTCTTTGTCTCAGGCGCCGGACCATCTGTCGACTGGGCGATCTCACCACGCAGGAAGCTCAGTGCGTAAAGCAACTGGCTGTCTTTCTCCTTTTCGCGGGGGACATAGGCCGACGAGCCGGCCGTTTCCTTGCCTTCGCCTTTGAGATGACCACGGAGACTGGCTTCACCGCGCGGTTTGGCGAAGCGTGCTTTCAGTTCTTCCGGCAGCGCGTTCTCGACCTTGATGTCAGGCACGATGCCCTCTGCCTGGATCGATCGGTTCGCCGGCGTGTAGTAGCGCGCTGTTGTAAGACGCAGAGCGCCATTTTGCCCCAGCGGAATAATCGTCTGCACAGATCCCTTACCGAATGAACGTGTGCCGACAACAGTTGCCCGGCGATGGTCTTGCAGGGCGCCCGCAACAATTTCCGACGCTGATGCTGAGCCGCCGTTGACGAGCACGACGATTTTCTTTCCGTCCGTCAAATCACCGGCGCGGGCATTGGAACGCTGGGTCTCTTCCGTGTTGCGACCGCGAGTCAGCACAATTGCACCTTTCTCGAGGAACGCATCGGACACCGAGATTGCCTGATCCAACAAACCGCCAGGATTATTCCGGAGATCGATGACGTAGCCTTTCAGCTCTGTATCGTCGGCTTCTTTTTTGATTTTGGCGATTGCTTTCTTGAGATTGCTGAACGTCTTTTCGTTGAAGGTCGAAACGCGGACGTAGCCCACATCACTTTCGAGGCTGTGACGGACCGGGTTGATCCGGATCACATCGCGGAACACTTTTATCTCCAACGGTTCAGATAGGCCCTCACGATTTACGGAAAGT
>JBCAXC010000093.1:0-7895 GCA_038534255.1 Pseudomonadota bacterium | reverse complement strand
GATTGACCCGTTCTTCGACTTTGAGCCGGGGCACTTTTGTGTCGTCGAAAACTTCACCCAGCGTGGCCAGCAGATCGGCAATACGTCGATCTTCCGCATGCCGGTGGGCAAGTACCCGAACATCTTCAATCGCTTCAATGACGATCCTGAAGGCGTTCTCGCGCAGTACGACATCGAGCAGCAGTATATCTCCGGCGACATTGCCGCCCAGCGTTTCTTTCCGCGCGCATGGTGCGTGAGCTTCAAACACGATCTCCTTCCGCGCTGGCCGCTGAACTTCTTTGTCACGCCGTCGCTGCCGGATGATGCGCTCGCCATTGCCTTCACGGGCAAGCCGGATCCGGACGAGGCCGCCGTCGGCGCGTGGCCGGTAAGCCAGGGATGGAAAAAGCTCTACAAGCATGTGCGCCCGACGCCCTGGATTACGGAGAACTGGCGTTGAGCAACCGCCGCCGGTCATCTCGGTCATTGCGGAGCGGGGCGTCGCAGCAGCGGCGACTGCAGGCCGCGGCGCCGGTGCGCTGGGGGGACGGCATGCCGCCAGCCGAGCCGTCCCGCAGCCTCGGCATCCTGTCGTGGAAGGGGTATGACAGCCTGCGCCCTATGCTGCGCCGGTTGATCGAGAAGGGCGTTCCCGAACTCTTTGACGAGCGATTGATTTTCTTCCCCGAGATCGACGACGAAGCTCGCGCAATCGCGCGGGAGCACGGTTTTGAATGCGCCGGCGCACCGAAAAACCTCGGCATCTATGGTGGATTTCGTGCGCTGGCCGAGGCGCTGAGTGGAGACACGATCCTGCTGCTCGAAAACGATCTGCGTGTTATCGAGCCGGAGGAAGAGGCCGAGCGCCAGCTTCAGGCGGCGTTTGATCTTGTGGAAGCTGACGCTGCAAAGGTGGTTTTTCTCCGTCACACTGGTGAGCCAGGAGACGACTTCGCGACCCTGGACAAGTACCGCAGGTTTTTCCCTCCCGCAGATGCGTCATTGAGTGATCGCGTCGTCGGCGCTGCGCTCCGGCTGTTCCGGGCAGACAAACGCGCCCGCCTCATCGGGACAGCGCCGTATGCCAGTGCGACGCCCGAGAAACTCTTCCCACGCGAGATCGAACGCGATCCGGATAGTGGGTTCTGGCTCATGCGCCCGCACAACAAGGCGTGGACCAACCAGTCGTTTGTCGTGCGACGGACATTTTTTCTCGACACGCTGATGGATTACGTCGAACGCGCCGAGACGAGCCGTCGCGTCAACGGTTTCAAGAACATCGAAATCGAGTTGAACAGCGCGTGGTGGCGCAACCAGCCCTGGAAGATCGCGATCGCGCCAGGCCTCTTCACCCACCAGCGCGAAGGCGATCGAGGATACTGATTGCTCAGGCCTGGTCCGCGGCCAGGATCCTCTTCACGTCGCTCGCGTACCGCGCATTCGCCAACGCCGCCTGCTTTTCTTCCTCTTTGATCTGCGCCTTCAAAGCAGCAAGCTCGGCCTGAAGCACGGCTTCGCGTCGATCCTCGTCTGTGTCACTGCGTGGTTTCCCACGCGCCGGCCCATATGCATTCTCAACCGCGGTGCCGGGCAGAACCCCACACTCGATCACATGCCAGATGATGCCAATCGTGGGGACAAACAGGATCGCGACCCAGAGCCCGCTTTTGCCGCGGTCATGATAGCGCTTCACGCTCGTCGCGAGGTTGGCCCAGAGACAAACGACGAAAACGATCAGTGTCACCACGCTCGTTGCGATGTCGTTTTTCTCCAGCATCCCGCCAAACTGCGAGACCTCACGCGTCGCAACAAACGGCATCGTGTAGGCCAGAAGCACCCCATAGACGATCTGTCCGAGCCACCAGTCCCGGCGCCCGATCCGCCCATGCATGCTGAAGAGCCAGTTCACGACTGATCTGCGTCTCGGTGGGCGACTGATCAGGCGTTGCGCAGACCGAAGCGGCCGCGATTGCCCGACGTCGACGCTCGGGCTGGCAGGTCACTCGCATATCGTGCTTCACGCGCCGTGGGTGCCGGCGCCGCATGCCCGGCGTTACGCTTGAGGCTTTCCAGTTCTTCCTCGAGAGCCGTCATGCGCCCGGCGGCAAGACCGGCATTTCCCGGGCCGTAGTCATTGGCACCAGCGGTGCCCGGCAGGCAGCCACACTCGATGATCTGCCAGACGCCGCCGATGTAGGGGACGAAAATGATGAAAACCCAGAACCCGCTCTTCCCGTGGTCGTGATAACGCTTCACCGTCGTCGCAAGATTGATCCAGACGCACGCCAAGATTGCAACTGCGACAAAGGAGAGAAGCGTTGGGTTGCTGGCCAAGGATTGGGCGCCGGTGGCCACGTAGGCGAGTACGAGCACAGCGAGGATGCACAGGATGACAAACTGTCCGAGCCACCACTGTGAGCGCGTGATGCGTCCGCTGAAACTGAACAGAAGATGTGTCATGATTTTCCTCCACTGAAAGTGGATGTTGCGTGCCGCTCCGCATCGGCATCCGTCGAATGCACGACAGCGGAAAACGCACTGATCAGATGATAGAGAATGCTTGCGGGCACGCTTTCGCTCAGCGTTCCGCCGTCCGCGGCGATGTGGTCGAACCACAAGCCTGCGGGAGCAGGTGCAAGATGTCGGTCAAAGACGAGGTCCAGTCGCGCCTCGACGTCCGCCATCGCAAGCGCATTACCTCCAACGACCTGACGCAACGCCAGCATCGCGCGCACGGCTTCGGTCTGCGGCCAGCTGCGCGACGTGCCATCGATAAGATGGCCGTGCTGTCCGATCTGCTGATACGTCAGCCCGGTCACCGGGTTGGTGCCAAACGCCGTCGCAGACGCCGCCAGTTGCTGAACAGCCCAGCGGATCTGGCCACTCTCTGTCGTGTCGAAGTCATGGAGCAGCCACGCCCATTCGTAGGCATGGCCCGGCTCGCGCAACGCGCCTGCCGCGCCATCGAGTGGAGATAAATCCGCGTTGACGTACTCACGGACAGACCATGTTTCGGCATCGAAGAAGTGCGCGAAAAACAGCTCGACGACCTCGCCAGCCCAGGCCGCGGCGGTCCGTGCACCGGTCACGCGATGCCAGGCGGTCAGGGACTCAAGCAGATGCATGTGCGGGTTTGAGCGCCGCATGCCGTCCGCATTGCTGCCGTCGCCACCATCGGCGATCTCACGAAACCCACGCCCGCGCCCGAGATAGAAGCGCGCCTCGAGCTGTCGCATGATCTCGTGACCAAGCGCAGCGGCACTGTCATGCCCGGCACGTACGCCTGCCGCCGCCGCGAACAGCACGAAGGCATAGTCGTAGGCATCGGGCGTGCGATCGAGGACGGCGCCGTCGAACGAGAACGTCTTGGCGAAGACGCCGTCTGGCTGCCGTGCCTGCACGCTGAGAAATTTCAGGCCGTGCGCCAAAGCCTCATGACATGCGGTCGTGTCGCCCCATCCCTGCTGCGCCGCAGTCGCAAAACAATAGGTCTGCCGCGCCATCGTGCGGAGGCGCTTGTCTGCTGCGAGCGGCGCACCATCAAAGCCAAGCACTTCGTGAAAACCGCCCCCGACGTGATCGACACCATGCGCCAGCCAGTACGGGATCGCCGCCTGATCCAGCCATGTCGTGATCCGTGAGCGCGACAGGCGCGCAAGAAGGCTCTGAGATGTATCGTGGTCGCGCGGCGCGACGCGCGCAGATACGGAAGAAAAATCAAGCATGCGGCCCCCACCCGAACGCTACGCGAACAATCCGCACACGATTGCAGGGGGGTGTTGGGATGAAATGAATGCGAGCCGTCGCGACGCACCCTGATGCGGATCATGCTCACCACGGAGTAAATGCGTGCGTCAGACCGAAGCTATCCGGATGTGGCGAGGAGAGTCTCCAGCCGCGCGGCAATCGGCTCAAAAGCTTGATAGCCATTCGAGACGAGGTTGAGCGCAGACCCGCCATCGCCGAGGAGCAGGGTTGGAAATCCGGGCACGCCAGCTTGTTGCGTCGTCGCGAAATCCTGCGCTGTGTACGCTCGCGCATCCTCGCTCTCGAAGGCCGTACGGAAGATTCCGGTGTTCAGCCCGACGGTTCCCGCGAGCGACATGAGTTCATCCGCGTCGGTGACATCCCGCGCTTCAGCATAGAACGCCTTTTGGATTGCATGCATCATCGCATAGGCGAGGCGGTGATCGAGATTGCGCGCGGTCACCACGGCGCGACAGGCAGGCTCCGTATCGTAGATGAAGTCGTCGCGCTCAAAGAGAGAATAATCGAATAGCTGCCCACTGCGCGCAGCCACATTCTCCCAGTGCCCACGGATAAAAGATTTTTGCTCCGCATCCATGGCATGCGTGGTGCCCGGACGCAGCCCACCCATGATCATGTGCAGCGTCGCACGCGATCCGTAGGCGTCCAACACGCGCGTCATCACCGGCGCAAACCCCCAGCACCATGAGCACATCGGGTCAGCCACATAGATCAGATGGTGTGCGTCTGCGGCTTTCGGCGCCGTCGGGGTCGGTTCCGTCATGGAGCGCTGCTCGCGTTACTGATCATGGCCTTCGCTCGCGAACATACCCCGCATCTCCTGCGCTGTCCTGACCGCCATCGTTAACGATCCCTCAACCCGATGACAGGAATAATACACGTATAAGTAGCATAAAGGCTGTCGCAATGACCTTTCACGTAAGGGCGCCCGCCCTCGTTCAGTCCGCCCTCGCATTGATCGCATTCCTATCCGCGGCATCAATAGCTAGCGCCGCACCTGCGGCTCAAAGCGAGCGGCCTGGCAACGCCTGCACCTACGAGGACCGCACAGCTTACCGGCTGCACAACCTGCCGTCCGATTCCTACGCGCAGCAAGTGTTCACTGGGCCGTCCAGAACACGCCGTGTCATCAACGAATTGCCGCTCAGCGCCAACGCCATCCGCTGCGTCGGTCCGTGCAAGTCCGGGTGGTGTCGCATTCGCTGGCACGGCATCGTCGGCTGGGTGCCGCGCCGCCACCTCAAAGCCGCCGGGCGTATCAGACGGACGACAGAGCCGTATCCGTGAAACGCCAGTCATGGATATTGAGCGTGAACGCTTTGACACCGAATGCTCTGATCGCTTCTGCGAAGCGACTGCCGCGGAGTGGTCAATTGGAACGAGATCGGGCATCTCGCCTTGCGAAACGCCTGTGGTGGGCCCGGCAGGACTCGAACCTGCAACCAGACGGTTATGAGCCGTCGGCTCTAACCAATTGAGCTACAGGCCCGTGCCATGTCAGAGCGAGGCGCGTTCTAGCAGAGTTTCCGGCGCGCGCCACCCGCGATTGATACTGCTCGTCACCGACCGGATGCAACGAGGCTGCCGCAGCGCATTTGGCCCCGCATCCGGCGCAGTCTCCTGCTATGGAACAGTCTGACCGCGAACACGCCAGCAACGGAGCCCTCATCATGCGCGCACAACGTTTCTCTCCGGCCCACTTTCGGAGCCTGGTCGCACTGCTCGCTGGTGCCACCTGGCTGCTCGCCGCGCCCGCCGTCGCCGCCGAGCACACAGAGGGTGCGAAACCCCGACATGTGACCGTCACCGCAAGCGGCAGTGTCCGCGCCGTGCCCAACATCGCATTCATCTCCACAGGCGTGGAGACAACCGGCAAGACGGCGCAGGACGCGCTGGATGAAAATTCCCGGGCAATGCGGCGTGTAATTGCGCGTCTCAAGGACAACGGCATTCGCCCCGGCAACATCACGACAAGCAATCTGTCGGTCAATCCGCGCTATGAACGCCTGCAACCCAACCAGAACACCGCGCCGCGCATCATCGGTTATTCGGTCGTCAACAACGTCCGTATCCGCGTGACAGACATTTCAATCCTCGGCGACGTCATCGACCAGGTGACGCGGACGGGCGCGAACCGCATTGGCGGGATTTCGTTTCAGGTTCGCCGGTCTGAGCAGCGTCGTGATGAAGCGCGCACCCGCGCCGTGGAGAACGCGCGACGCCGCGCAGAGCTTTACGCGCGCGCAGCCGGCGCACGTCTCGGCGAGGTGCTGATGATCCGCGAGGGGGCGCCGTCGTTCAGCCGAGGTCCCGTTATGATGGAGGCCCGCTCGGCGCGCAGCGTCCCGATCTCGCGCGGCGAGCAGGAACTGAGCGTGACGATCACGGTGCGCTACGCACTCCGCTGATGGGTGCGCTACGCACTCCGTTGATGGGTGCGTTACGCACTCCGCTGAAGCCCCGCCTCACGCCGCTGACGCGGCAGCCTCATCGATCAGGAACCCGCCGGATTGCCGCGCCCAGAGCCCGGCATAAATGCCGTCCTGCCCGATCAGCTCATCATGCGTGCCCTGTTCAACGATCGCTCCTTCATCCATCACGACCAGCCGGTCCATTGCGGCAATCGTGCTGAGCCGGTGTGCGATCGCGATCACCGTCTTGCCCGCCATCAGGTTGGTGAACTGGCTCTGGATCGCCGCCTCGACCTCGCTGTCGAGCGCAGAGGTCGCCTCGTCCAGGATCAGAATCGGCGCATCTTTCAGGAGCACCCGCGCAATCGCGATCCGCTGACGCTGCCCGCCGGAGAGTTTGACGCCGCGCTCCCCAACGTGTGCGTCATAGCCTTCACGTCCCTTGGTGTCCGCAAGCCTGAGGATGAAGTCGTGGGCCTGGGCCTTTTCCGCTGCCGCAATGACCGCATCACGCGTGGCGCTTGGCTGACCATATGCGATATTGTCGAAAACAGAGCGATGAAGCAGTGAGGTGTCCTGCGTAACAACGCCGATCTGGCGGCGCAGGCTGTCCTGCGTGACCTGCGCAATGTCGTGGCCACCGATGGCGATACGCCCGGCCTCAACGTCGTAAAGTCGGAGCAGAAGGTTGGTCAGCGTTGTTTTGCCAGCGCCCGATCGGCCAATCAGCCCGATTTTTTCTCCCTTATCGATCCTGAGCGAAAGATCATGCAACGCCGAGACCTTGCCGCCATAGGCAAACGAAACCCGGTCGAAGACAATCGGGCCGTCCGCACTTTTCATCTCCGCGGCGTCGGTCTTGTCGACGATACCAATCGGCGGTGCGATCGTTTCGATGCTATCCTGTAGTGTTCCGATCTGGCGGAACAGACCGTTGATCTGAAAGCTGATCCAGCCGGACATGTGGTTCAGTCGCAGCACGAGCCCGAGACTTGCCGCAAGAGCACCGAGCGAGATTGCGCTTGATTGCCAGAGCGTGATGCCGAGCCACCCAGCGCTCACCATCAGGATGCCATTGAGCGTCACGAGCGCGAGGCGAAGGCCGGAGACGTAGCGCCCGAGCGCGACCACCGAGTCAATTGTCCGCTCCATGGCTTCGCGCACAAACCGGTCTTCTCGGTCAGTTCCAGCATAGAGCTTGACGGTCTGAATGTTCGTGTAGCTGTCGACCAGCCGCCCGTTCAGTGTCGCGCGATCCCGCGACATTCTCTGTGCACGCGAGCGGATCTCACCAAGCGTCATCGAGAGAAGAAAAAAGTAACCGCAGAACCATGCAACCAGCAGAGCGGCCAGCCGCCAGTCAAGCGCGACGAAGAGCCCGATCGCAACGACACCGAAGATGAGAAACTGCAGAATGCCCTGAATGAGGTCGAGCAGAAAGTCACCGACAGCCTGACCGGACTGCATCACTTTCGTCGCGATACGTCCTGCAAAGTCATCCTGAAAAAACGCGTAGCTCTGCCGGACGACCCGCCGGTGGGCCTGCCACCGCGTCATGTAAAACATGCCCGGCACCACCGTCAGCTCGCTGATGATCGAGATCAGGCCAATCGAGATGGTGCGCAAGACAAGAACGACGCCTGCCATCGCCGCAAACATCCATCCGTGTTCCCGCCAGACAGTTTCCGGTTCCGCCGCGCGCAATGCGTCGATAATGATACCGACGGATGTATA